>JBILMY010000116.1:0-4174 GCA_044375265.1 Gammaproteobacteria bacterium
CCCCTCACGTAATTCGCGAATACTTTTGCTGCCATTGCGTTTTGACAATGGGCTGCCATCAGTGCCTAAAATAAGCGATAAATGACCATACTCAGGCGCGCGCATACCGAGCGCTGTTAAAATCATCAGTTGCCTTGGGGTATTGGTCAGATGATCCTCACCACGTAGGACTAAGGTCACATTCATCAGCGAATCATCGATGGCATTACAAAACATAAATGAGGCTGAGCCTTCAGAGCGGCGAATAATAAAATCGCCGATGTCATCGGTTTTATAGCTTTGTTCGCCTTTCACTTGATCGTGAAAGCTGACTAATTCCCCATCGGGTACGCGAAAGCGCAACGCAGGTTTAATGCCTTGTGCAATTTTTTGGGCGATTTGATCACTACTTAAATGCCGACATGTCCCTGCATAGCGCGGTGGTAATCCCCGTGATTGTTGAATTTTTTTATGGATTGCAAGCTCTGTTTCACTGCAAAAACAAGGATAAGCGCGCCCTATTTTTTCAAGCTGCTGATAATACTGCTGATAAATAGCTTCACGTTCCGATTGAAAATAAGGTGCAAATTCTCCAGCAATGGTAGGGCCTTCATCCCAGCCGCAGCCCATCCATGCGAGATCTTCAAGCAGCGACTGCGTAAAAGCGTCGGTTGAACGCTCTTTGTCGGTATCTTCGATGCGGAGTAAAAAATGGCCTTTTAAATGACGCGCAGCCAGCCAGGAAAATAAGGCGGTTCTGGCATTACCTAAGTGAATATAACCCGTGGGGCTAGGGGCGAATCTTGTTTTAATCATAGTGGTTAAGTATAGCGGATTGCGAAGAGCGTGACAAGAAAAAAAACTTAAAAAAAACCTTGGTTTTTTTAAGAAGTTATGTCAGAATGGCGAGTCTTTTTATGAATACCTTTCACACGCAATCTGAACTTAACCGCTTATTTTCTAGCCTCGCAATAGAAAAACATTTGCTTGCCGTTAAAGTCACTCCCTTTTTCCAGCAAAAAATTAATGAGGAAGTCGCCGCTTTGGCTCACCACGAAGGTCCCCTGCACCGCATGGCTTACCCTTCACAAGAGCGCCTATTTGTTACCGATGGCAAGGAAGTTCCGGACTTTGTGGAAGATAAAAGCAATATGCCAGTCAATGCGCGCATCATTCATAAATATCCCGATCGCATTTTATTTCTCGCTACCGATAATTGTGCAGGCCATTGCCAGTATTGTTTTCGTCAAGATTTGTTATCTGATAAAAGGGGAAATGGTTTAAGTACTCAAGAAGACTTAGCACAATTAATCACTTATCTAAAAGAGCATCCTGAAGTGAGTGAAGTCATCCTTTCCGGCGGCGATCCGCTCACCTTACCTTTGGCGAAATTGCAAAACCTGCTGGAAGCTTTACTGGCAGAGCCTCAATTAAACTCTATTCGAATTCACAGCAAAATGTTAACTTACGCCCCTCACGTTTTTCAACAAGAAGCTAAATTACAGGCTTTGGCATATCCTAAAATTCGGCTTGTTTTTCATATCACCCATCCGTATGAAATTTGCACGGTGGTAGAAGAGACCTTAAAAAAAATACAGTCTTATGGCATTAAATGCTACAACCAATTTCCAATTTTGCGAAATATTAACGATCACCCTCTTCTTTTAAAGAAATTTTTGGTGCGGTTAGATGAGCTCAATATACGGAATTTATCTATTTTTTTGCCGGAGCCTGTATTACATTCCACCGCTTATCGCATTCGATTAAGCCGGTTATTTACGATTATGGATGAGGTTCAGTGGACAAGTCCATCATGGGTCAATTCAACACGTTTCGCGCTGGATTCCCCTGTAGGAAAAGTACGACGTGAAAATTTAGTGGATTATGATTCACAAAAAAATGAAGCGATTTTTGTACGCGGTAAAGAATCTGTGGTTTACCCCGATTTGCCTAAAACGCTGGATATCCCCGGAAAAATTGAGTTATTATTATGGAAAGACTATCTTTGAAATGACTTTTGTTGACTATGCTGTGCTTATATTAAAGGTATGATAAGCTTCAATAAAAAATCGCACCCGAGAGTGCGATTTTTATGATGTGAGAAAGTAACTGCTTATGCAGAAGCGCCTTCACCACCTGCGGCACCTGGAACGTTAGCAACCAAGCGAATAGAAGCATTGAGCTCTTCGAGTGGCAACCACGGTTTCAAGTTAACCACGGCATTGTAAACGCCCACTTTACCTGGCTCAGAAACAACCGATACTTGCGCGGCTTCTAAAGGGTAAAGGTAACGTAAGTTTTGGCCTGAAGCTGCATTCGTGTTCACGTATTTCATGATCCACTTGTTAAGTTGTGCTTCCACTTCGCCGATAGTCGCAAGTGAACCAATCTTATCGCGTGCCATGATTTTCACATAGTGAGCGATACGAGAAGCCACCATAATGTAGGGTAGTTTTGCTGCCACTTGAGCATCTTCACTGGCTGCATTATCTTCATATTCTTTAGGACGTTGTACGGTTTGTGCGCCCATATAGACTGCATAATCAGTATTTTTGAAGTGTGACAGCGGCATAAATCCTGCATTCGACAATTCTTTTTCACGTCTGTCAGTAATGGCGATTTCAGTAGGACATTTCAAATCCATTTCACCGGCATCAGAGACAAAATGATAGGTATTTAACCCTGTCACTTTTCCGCCGCCTTCTACACCGCGAATCGCAGTACAGAAACCCGTTTTTTCAAAGGATTCTGCCATCTTAGTCGCGAGTACGTAGGCTGCATTCATCCAGACAAAATCTTCGTCTTTTAATTCTCTCGGACGACCATTTTTGTCAAAAGTCACTTCGTTATAATCAAGGCCTTCGACAGGATTGGTTTTACTGTTGTAAGGTAAACGCGCCAATACTCTGGGCATCGCCAACGTCACAAACGCAGCATCTTCACTATCACGGAACTGATTCCATTGGTTAAATTCATGCGATTTAGTGAGTTTATCCAAATCTTTAATTTTAGACAAATCTTTCCAATTCTCTAAAAACAATGATTGACTGCTGGCTGCTGAAATGAAGGGTGCAAATGCTGTGGCAGCAATACCCGACATTTTACGCAAAAAGTCGATATCTTTAGGGCTATTGGCAAATTCATAATCCCCTACCAAGAGACCATAAGGTTCGCCGCCTGGCGTACCAAATTCATCTTCATAAATTTTTTGAAAGAGCATACTTTGCGTAGGTTCGATCACTTTTTTGAAGTCTTTTTCAATATCTGCTTTGCTGGCATTGAAAAGTCTCACTTTCAGTAAGTCCCCTGTCGCTGCATTGGCCACTAAATGTTCAAGTCCACGCCAAGAGCCCTCTAATTGCTGCAGTTCAGGTGCATGCAGTACTTCAGTGACTTGTTTGGAAATTTTAGCATCAATAGCTCTAATAGTTGCTGCAATGGTTTCAGTCAAATTGGTATTCCAGGTGACGGTTCCAGACAATGCTTGCGCGGTTAAGGCAGATAAAATATCTTCCACGTGCGAGCGATCGCTACTTTTTGTTGCGGCAACGGCTTTATCAAGAAGAGAAACCCCTTCTTCGGCTAACGCTTCGGGTGCTTTCTTCGATAAATTGCTTAAAGCATCTTTTAATGAATGTGTCATACGTTAAGGTTCCTTACGATTATGATTGTTTAACTTCTTCGGAAGCTTCGGAGTTATTTTCTTCAGCCTTTAATTTATCTTTGAGCAATACAGAAGAAAGGGCAGCAAGTTGCTCTTTATCTTGAATTGCGTTGGCAATGATATCTTCAAATTTTTCAGACATATCTGCTTTGGCTAAAATTTGCTCAAGTTTTTCTTTTGCAGCCAATAATTCCGCTAAGGCAGGTACTTGTTTAGCGATATTTAAAGGCTCGAAGTCTTCCATTTTAGTAAAATCCAAATGGGTTGACATCATACTGTCTTCTTTTCCACTTAAGGTTTCTTTCACTTTAATATCTACACCTGGCTTGATTTTTCCCATCACTTCGTCAAAATTTTCTCCATTAATATTGACAAATGCTCTTTCTGCAAAAGAGGCTTTTTCAACCGTAGAGGCATTTCCAGAATAATCTCCCATTGTGCCAATCACAAAAGGAAGCTGTGCTTTTTTCTCGGCAGCGCCTGTTGTGGCTGAATCAAACGACAAATGAACGCGAGGTTTACGTGATTTTT
>JBILMY010000117.1:0-4118 GCA_044375265.1 Gammaproteobacteria bacterium
AATCATTGACTTTACTTAATGGACAAACAGCTACCTTAACTGAAGAAACACTGATCATTGCAGACAGTAAAAATCCTTTGGCGATTGCAGGTGTGATGGGAGGGCTGTCTTCGGCTGTGACAGAGGATACCCGCACCATTTTTGTGGAAAGTGCTTATTTTTCAGCGCGGCTCATTCGTGGAAAATCTCGTCTCTATGGTCTTCATACTGAATCGAGTTACCGTTTTGAGCGAGGGATTGATGAAAAGATGACGAGCACCGCCATTGATCGCGTGACAGAATTACTGGTGAGTTTAGGTCATGCTGTGATTGGGGAGAAAAGTATTTATTGCAATGCACCTTATTTTACACAACGTCAAAAAAGCCTTTCCCTGTCTTCTCAAAAATTGAACAAAGTATTAGGCTATGCTATTGCACTGAAAAAAGCCAAAGCTATTTTATTGCAGCTTGGTTGTGAGTTGATGACTGAAACTGCGGAAATCATTGAAATTATGCCACCTTCTCATCGTCATGATTTACTAAACCCTGAAGATTTAATTCATGAAATTGTGCGTATTGATGGTTACGATAAAATTCCAGAAAGTCCTCTCCTGATTGAAGCAGCTATGCCTGTGTTAGATCCACGGGCAAAAGCGATTCGAGAGATCAAGCATTTTTTTGCAAGCTTAGGTTATGCAGAGACAGTCACTTATGCCTTTAATGAAGGAAAACTGACGAATGAAAAAACAGCTATTCGCTTGAAAAATCCTTTGACCCGCCATTTATCCGTGATGCGCGATAATTTAATTGAAAGTTTGCTCATGGCACAATCTTATAATGAAGCGCGGCAAATGCAGGATATTCGCTTATTTGAAATGGGGCGCGTATACAGCCATTCTTCGTCATCCCAGCGAAAAATTGGCAAAGCCAATTTTAACAACGGCTTTGCCGTTGGCCTTGAGCATAGCGAAAGGTGGCACGTTAGTGCCATACCGCTGGGATCCAGTGGGCCCATGGACCCCCGCCTACGCGGGGGTGACGGGGAAATACACCAGCCTCTTTATATCGCTGGTTTATGGGTAGGCCAGGCCTTACCCACCCAATGGGAAGCATCTTCTACGGGAGTGGATTTTTACACGATAAAAGGGCATTTGGAAAGCTATTTTGAATCTCAAGGAAACATGAATATTACGTATCGTCCGAGCGAGCATTCTTTATTTCATCCCACGCAATCCGCGGATATTTTTTATAAAGATCACTTGATAGGTGTTGTAGGAAGACTGCATCCTAAATTAGTGGCAGAGTATAAACTTAAAAATCCACCATATTTATTTGAAGTACAACTTGAAGCGCTATTAGAAAATAAGCCGATTATTTATGCGCCCATTTCTCCTTACCCGATGGTGAGCCGTGATTTGGCTTTTGTAATGGATGAAAATTTTTCTTATGAAGCGTTAGAAAAAGCCGTTCGTTCGGTGGACGTCGATTGCCAATTGCAGATCGATTTATTTGATATTTATCGCGGTGATAAAATACTTCATCATCAAAAAAGTCTGGCGATTCGACTGCAATTTAGCAGTTTGACAAAAACCTTAACAGAAGACATGATTAACGGCTGGGTAGGGCAGATAATTAACGCAGTAGAAACACAGTGCGGGGCTATCTTGAGAGGAGCGTAATAGTATGCCATCGGTAAAAAAATTAAAATTGACCAAAGCGCATTTGGTGGATGCTGTGACTGAAAAAATCGGTTTAAACCGACGAGAGGGTGCAGAAATTTTTGAACAGTTATTTGAATCCATTATAGAGCGGTTAAGCCAAAAAGAAGAAGTGAATATTCAAAAATTTGGCCGCTTTGAATTGAAAGAAAAAAAAGCGCGCCCCGGTAGAAACCCTAAAACAGGCGAACCTGCGATCGTATCAGCCCGTACCAGTGTGGTATTTCATCCGAGTGTCACACTGCGCAAAAAAATTAATCCTGATCTGACATCATCATGAGAAGCAGCACTTTCCCTGATATTCCGCTCAAGCGGTATTTTTCTATCAGCGAAGCTTCTGAGTTGTGTTTGGTGGAGCCACATATTTTACGGTATTGGGAAAAAGAATTCACCAATCTCAAACCCATGAAGCGGGTGGGAAAGCGCCGCTATTACCAAGAAAAAGATATTGTACTTATCCGGAAAATTCATAATCTTTTGTATGAAGAAGGATTCACAGTCGTAGGTGCAAAACAAAAATTACAGCAAGATGAAAAAGAGGGGCTGCATCTACAGCAAAAAGATGAAATTATCTCTACAGTCATTACTGAGTTGGAAAGTATTTTAGCTGACTTGAAAAAAGGGTTGAAAGAATAATGGCTATCCTTCTTTGTATAGAAACCACAGGTGAAAAAACGTCTTTTGCTTTGGCCCGGCATGAAAAAAATTTTACGCAAACGTTTTCCTGGCCTAAAGCCAAAATCGATAATTTATTACCCGCATTAAAATTTTTTTTAAATAAAGCCAAAGTTAATTTATCTTCACTCAATGGTATCGCATTCTCAGGAGGGCCTGGTAGCTTTACGGGTATTCGTATTGGCCTTGGGATGATACAAGGCATTGCAGTTGCTTATGATCTTAAAGTCTATTTACTTTCTAGTTTGCAAATTTTGGCGCAAAGTGCTTATCGTCAAAAACAGTATGAAAGCGTTTGCGTATTACGCAATGCACATATGGGGCAAGTATATGTTGGCTATTATCAAATCGACGCTGAGGGACTCATGGAGCCTTGTGAAAAAGATAGCTTAATATCGAATGAAGCCATTAATATTCCAGCTAATTTTTTGCCGGTAGGTGAGGGGATTTCTTTTTTAGCGTCTTATTTGGAAGAAGATGCAAGCCTATTTCCGGAGGCGATTGATATGATTCCTTTTGCGAAAAACGCATACGCTGAAAATTTATTTCAAACTATTGATACGGTACAACCTTTTTATTTACGCCAAAAAGAGGCCTGGAAAATTAACAATGGAGACGCGATGAATCACGTCTCTACTATAAATTAATAAGGTTATTTATATGCACAGCCAAAAAAAACAAGCCTTTCTTAACATATTATTAGACAGCGTGATGACAAAAATCACGAAGACGCCGCGTGATGTCATGGAAAATTTTTTAGCACAATATGTATATTTATTGTCGTATGAAGATTTAACCACGTTCTACGATAAAGAATCACTTGCAGCTATCATTGCTTCCCATTGGAATTTTTTGCAGGGGCGAAAAGCAGGGGAACGGAAAATTCGCCTCTTCAATCCTACCGTGAAAGAAAACGGGTTTACTTCTCCTTATACAATCATTGAGATTTCCAGCGATGATATGCCTTTTTTAGTGGACAGTGCGAGACTTACCATTGAAAAAGAAGGCTTTAATGTGCATTTTATGATTCATGTAGGCGGGATGAAAGTACTGCGCAATGAAAAAAATAAAATCACAGAAGTCTTACCTTTAGGTCCCTTAGGTTCACACTCAAAAGAAAGTTTCTTGACTGAAGCGCCTATTCATATTGAAATGGATAAAGTCACGGATCCCATTTTGCTCGAACGTTTGGAAGTTTTATTGGACGCATCTTTGGAAGATGTCAGTTTAGCCGTCAGAGATTTTGACACCATGAAAAGTGACGTGGCTAAACTCATGGCACTTTTACAAAAAGAAATTGATAAAACAGCTGATCCTGCGCTTCTTGAAACTAAAGATTTTTTACAGTGGCTCTTGGATAAAAATTTTATTTTTTTGGGCAGTCGTGATTATCAGTTTAAAAATGATGCTTTAGTGCTCAAAAAAAATTCCTCGAGGGGTGTACTGTCAAATACTTCACAAAGTTTAGCCCAGCGGCTTTTATCAGACATGACGGTAGAGGCGCGAAAATTATTTTTATCGGATGAGCGTTTGATGGTCGCAAAAACCAATACTAAAGCAACCGTGCATCGCTCTGTCTACAGTGACTATATTGGCGTAAAATATAAGGATGCTGATGGAAACATCGCAGGGGAATATCGCTTTATTGGATTATTTACCTCTGCCGCGCAGAGCCAACATCCCAAAGATATTCCTTTTTTGCGCCGCAAGGTCAAACAAATTCTGGAAAAATCTACCTTATTGCCT
>JBILMY010000005.1:0-13988 GCA_044375265.1 Gammaproteobacteria bacterium
CTAATCTTTTCATAATCCCAATATATCCTATATAACTATTGGAATAATTTTAGCAAAAGAAGATTAATGGAATATTAAACTAACCTTAAAACGCCCTTCATTTTTAGGACGTTTTAAAGGCCATCAAACGAAGGGTTTTAGCGCCGGGGAACGCATAAGCTTTGTAGATATCCCCTGGATATTGATCGATATAACCAGGCACTCCACGTTGGAAGGTTTCAATGTCATTGTAGTATCGTCCATCCAGCAGCATATATTCTTCGGTACTTAAATCGACAATATCAATGCCATAGGGCATATAATTGCCGCCAAAAATTGCAGAACTGTCTGTTTTTGAAGTGTATTGACGGTTGACAAAAGGATACACTTGCCAGCTCGCACCCTCATCATAGCTGATTCTGAGCGCGCCGCCATTACCACGAATACCCGCACCAAATCCTGTGCTTCCGGTAAAAAATACGATGGCTTTATTTTTATTGCTTGCATTGGTTTCTACGGGAACAAAACCAAGGTTATAAGACGTTAAATCACTTAGGCCAGTCACATTGTTTTTTAAAAGTGATGAAACATCTTGTAAGTAATCACTGGTATCGGTGTCAGGGGAAATTGCATCCAAAGAAACACGCTGCCAGCTTGCACCATCATCCGCACTGATATCTAACTCTGTATTTGCGCCATAGCCATAGGTGCTATTATTGCTGGTAGAATAAGGAGATTGCTTCATATCATAAGTATTTACGGTGGTTGTTACCGGTTGGCTTCCTCTCGTATTAAAAACAATAATGTCGCCTACTTCATTGATATAAATTTTAGAGCCCAGATTTTGATTTTGTGCAATATTGCCCCCTGACGTGCCCATCCAACCATAAATCAATTGTGCTATTGGACTGGTCACTATATCTATCTTACGATAGTATCCAAAAGACAGTAACTGACTCGCGGACAATTGATTGATACCACTAAGATTCACAGGAGAATTTCCATTGATAGCCAATAAGTCTTTGTCCTCAAAACTCAATGCACCATCGTCGGCAATAACGCTTTTATAAACCGCATAATGTCCAAAATCGTAATATCCTGCAGACTGGAATGCGTCAGCGGTACAAACAATATAGAGATCTTCTTTCGTCGCATCTTTTTTATCTTGGGCAATTTGCATGCTGACTATAGCCTGACAGCCGGTAGGCACAGCATATACCGTATTTGTTTGGCCTTGAATATTATTACCACTGTCGCTGAAACTCACGACTCGAATCTGAAAGCGGTTTTTGGTATTATCAGCGTCACTATGAAATTCATTAATATAAAGCGTTTTTTTATCGCCTTGCTCACGCATTAACATCGAAATAAATTTGTTGGTGTTATCTGTGAACCCATCATAAATGAGATTTCCTTGTATATTTTTAATTTGGTAAGATACAGGAGATTTGGGGTCATCCGCCACTATTCCTGTTGCAAGCGCATAATAAGGTGATTCATCCATTTGCCCTAAAGGCGTTCTGGCAATATCTAAAATATTAGCGTTTTTTGTCCAGGCTGGCGTAACCGTAAAACTTCTAGCGTCTTCGGAATTTAGGGCATAATTTAGTGCATCCGAGCCATAATCAGGCCCTAATTGTGAACGCCATTGCGCACTGGTGGCACTAGAACTGTATCCTGCTGCATAAGAGGTATAATAAAAAGCAAGTTTGTTATTGGTAAAATTAGCACCACTCAAATCTCCTATCATAAAATGGGTAATGTAATTACCGGACCAATCTGTCCCTTTGTTGTCCTTATAAAGCAAATTATCTTCAGGCACTTGATTAGCATGGGAATTTACCCAACTACCTTCAACGTTAGTCGTAGGCGCTACGTAAGTGATATCAATCATTTTTTTGATACTTGTCACTGTATTTTGGCTATTATAATAAAAGGTCAGCGCTTGTTTTAAAGAAGCATTATCTTTATGGGTATAGACAAATTGAATAAAACACGCTTGTCCCGCTTTAATCTTGAAAGCAATACCACTGGGATTAGCATCTTGATCTGTATTACACGCAAAAATTTCACTGCTTGATGCCGCAAAAGGCTCTTTGGCATTGCTGGTATTATAAGGCACGACCATTTTCGCACTGTCTGAATCTAACCAAATTTTATTATCCGCCGTCCCTTTATTTTGGAAAAAATAATTGAGGATCATAAAAGAATTTGCTTCAGTGATCGTTTGTGGGAAAGTCGGTTGTTTGACGATAATTAAATCTCGAGCCGTATTAAAAGGAATCGTATAATTGGAATCTCCTACCTGTTCACCTTTGCCATTAGTGGCATCAATGTTGACATGTACATAATCTTCATCACCATTTTCTCCCACAAATTGATAATGAAATTGAATGGTGCAGCTATCGCCAGGATTTAAAACCCCGTTATTTTTATTGATGCAATTCCCGAGATCGGCTGAAACATTGTTATATTCACTGCCAAAATCATTACTGATATTGATGGAATGAATAGTCACTTTCGGAATCTCAATATTCTTCACGGTATAATAATAATCACCTTCTCTATCGGAAGTATGGCCTATATACCCAGCATGTGAAGTATCTTCACTGATAATGAGTCCTGCAGCTTCTTTACTTTGAAAAGAAGCAATATCATTCCCTGTTAAAGTTTTAGTAAATTGATCTGCGGTTACATCAAATTTGGCGGTATGATTCACAAGTTCTGTCGTTTTTGCAGGATCGTAAGTCGCTTCTAAATGACAGCTGTCTCCCTTACCTAAAGTTTCTCCCACTTGGCAAGCATCGTCCACAGGGCTTAGCGTTAAAGCAGTATCATCCACTGTTTCTGATAAAGTCGCCAATTTAATGGAAGCGCTCGTTGTGTTTGTTAAAGAAAATAAAATCGTGCCAGGATATCCGGAATAAATTAAAGAAGGCGGACTCACAGAGACTGCAACATTTCCTTCAGGCGATGGGGTATTTACCTGCGCCGTCGTTGTATTATCAATATCTTTACCCCATTGTGTTCCCAGGGTTTCTAAAGTAATTCTGTGCGTACCTGATTGGTTAATATCATTGGCTTTATATTTGAGTGTAATGGTGCAATCTGTTGTTGACAAGGTTGTCGCGCAATTATTGTCAACTAAATTGACGAGGAGGGTGGCTAAGGCTAAATCTTGCCCATCCACTTTTACTGTTTCGCTTTTTAATTCAATCAGATCTTTAATCGGATCTTTACTGGCATTGTGCAGCGTAAAAATAATTTGCGCATCGGCTCCCAATTCAACCGGCGTTTGCGGCGCATTAACCGAGACGACTAATAAATCATTCGTTACTTTATGATCGACGGTGACTGTTCGGCTTGAGGAGTTATACGCGTCTTTACCGTCATGCGTTGCAAGCGCTGCTATATCAAAGGTATCATCAGTACTATTTTCATTGAGCTCACTGGGCGCTGTATATTCCACTAAAAATTTACAGCTGTTCCCTACAGCGGGAGCGGGTGTAAGGGTTTGTCCTTCACAACTGTTGGCTAAAATATTAACGTTGCCTTTTATCGGCCGCGTTAATGAATCCACTATTGATAAATGAAGGCCTTTAAGTTCTGTAGATCCCGTATTCGTCACGGTATAAGGAATGTCTTTCGGTGCTTCGCCTGCAAAGAGGGTAATGACTTCATTATCATCCGGCTCTACTAAAATAGCGCTGTTATCCGGTAACTTATCCATTACCTTCACATACAAATTCTCTTCTGCTACAACCCCGTCCCCTGCGTTGACTTTCACAGCAATATCATGGTCCCCTAAATCTGTCATGGAAGGGGTATAAAGAACGGAAAATTCACAAGCGTTTCTTCCCATAGGCTCAATACAATTACTTCCTTCTTTGACATTCAAACCTGGTAAAGCAGGAATGGTAATAGTGACCGGGCTTAAAGTGTTTCCTAATTTTGTTGAAACTTCGTATTGAAATTCGGCGGTAGTCCCTACTGTAATTGTCGCTCCCTGACTGTCTTCACGACGAAGTGTTATGCTTTCATCCACAGGCGTCACGGAAGAAATTACCTTAATATAAATATCAAGCGTATTACTCTTAAAATTCGCTACGCTCGTCGTCCCTCTGTCATGGCCTAATAAATGGATTTGATAATGATAAATGCCTTCACTGGCACCTGAAGGAATGGTATAAGATAACTCAAAGTTACAAGCAGATGAATCAGGATAAATGGTTCCACAGCTATTTTGTGTGATTGTAAAACCAGAGTCCCCTCGGATTTCATCGATTTCTGCAGAAGCAGGCATTCCATTTGGCGTAGTTTTATGAACGAAATAAAAGTTCGACAGCTCCACAGGAATAGTGATAACGTGGCCGGGACTGTCTGAATAGTTTGACTGCGTCAACAATGCATTAAATGAACCATCCGCTAAAGCAATGCCAGTAAAACCAAAACTTAATAATAGACTAAAAAACAGACGCGTAAATATTTTCATAGCGACTATTGTAACACAGTCAACATTAAGTGAAAATTAATTTTTAGCCATTTAACTTGAGCAACTGCCAATAATACTGGTATGTCGTATTGGCTTTCTCAACATCTTCTTCAAACGTCCCCTTGGCTAAAGCGGCCTTTGGGGGGTAAAGTACCGGATTATGCTGAATATCCAAGGGCAATAGCTTATAGCCTGCCTCATTGGGCGTGGAATAACCAATAATCTGGGCAATTTGCGCTGCAATTTTGGGCGATAAAATAAAATTGATGAAGCGATAGGCATTCTCAAGATGGGGTGCATTTTTAGGGATCGCCATACTGTCGACCCACATAAGCGGTCCCTCAATCGGGTAAATATAGACTAAGTTAGGGTTGTTTTGCATGGCTAAGAAAGTATCGCCATTGTAACCGATACCGATGGCGGCATCATCATTGGCATAGATCATTTGCGGCGCCACGATATTAAAGAGCTTAATATTGGGCAACAACGCTTTTAATAAGAGATAGGCCTGATAAATATCTTTAGGATCTCTCGTATTGGGATTTTTTTTCAACACTTTTAAAGCAATAGCAAAGGCAGTACGCGGATCATCGAGCATTAAAATTTGATTACGCAGCGCGGGCGACCAGAGATCTTGAAAAGAGGTCAATTTAAAATGGGGTAAATACAGGCGATTGATCACAAGCCCTGTACTGCCCCATAAATAAGGAATCCCATACTGCGCACCCCCAATAAAAGTACTGCCTAAGAAGCGTTTATCTAAGTTTTTGATATTCGGAATTTTACTGACATCGATCTTTTCCAAATAACCTTGCGTCTGCATGCGCTGCACAAAATCCACGGTCGGCACAATGATATCGTATCCACTGTGGTTATTGGAGGCACTGATTTTTGCGTATAACTCTTCATTACTCGCAAAGGTCATGTAGCGGACTTGTATCCCCGTTTGCGCGGTAAACTCTTCAATCACCGACTCGGGAATATACGCAGACCAATTATAGACATTGAGGACTTCAGGCGCTGCCAAAGTAATACAAGGAAATAAGAGTAAGAAAAAATAACGTAAGATTTTCATCCGCGCATTATAACATTGTCTTGAACTGTGATTACGCTGATTTATTTGATTAACTATGATTTGTTGTCATCCCCCTTAACAAGGGGGAAAATTGGCGAAAGCCAATAGGGGGATTTAATAACGCCATGTCTTAATAAATCCCCCAGTCAACTACGTTGACAGCCCCCTTATTAAGGGGGCATTAACTCACACCCGCCCCATCATATAGCCCTTGCGATGGCAAAGGTGGCCATACAGCTCTCGAGAGCAATTACTAATAAACTCTCTATCAGTAAATAATCGCTCTACATTGATACGCTCAAAAGAACCGTCTTTGAGCTCAACATCAAAAAGCACCGCAGCATTGCTGCCATAATTCACAGTTTCAGAGAGCAGGGCTTTAATATTCCCCTCCAGAGAAAAAATTGCCATGGAAGGCGAATTTTTAACAGCGCCTTGGCGCTGGCCCGAAGGGTGGAGCGCAGGATTGCGCGACATAACGGTGGCTGCCGAAGGCAGACGGGGTGGTTGACCACTCATTAATCTATTTCTCATTTCCTTCCCCTCCCTTCTTCCGCTCACTCACTTCCTTTCTATCCACAGTTACAGTAGCAGGCGCTTGTATGCCCACTTTGGCATATTTGCCTTTGATTTCTAAAATGGAGAGTTCTATCTCCTCCCCAGCTTCTGTCGTTATCACGATAGATTGGCTTTCTTTACGATTCAGTATTAACATGCTTTGTCCTCAAAAAGTTAAAAAATTGTATGTAGAGACATTTATTGCCTTTTTCGGTATACTGTATCAGTGGCTATTTGATACAAACCTTAAAAGTAATCAAAAAGTTCAACATAAATCAAATTTACCACATATTTTTTTAAAAGTAAATGTTTTGTGACAAATAAAAAGAAAGAATCTTCAATTGTTGATAAAAATAATGCAGAAAACGCTATTGATGAAGCCGCGAAACAGGCTTTTTGTAAGCGTTTTCATGAAGCCTTGGATTTAAAAGGTTACCCGCCTATGGAACGGGGAAGGGCAGCTTATGTCCGCGAAACCTTTGGGCTTTCACGTGCAGGTGCCTTTAAATGGCTGGAAGGCCGCTGTATTCCACATCCCAGTGCCCGTCGAAAAATTGCCAAAGAGTTAGGTGTAAATATTCATTGGCTGGATACTGGCACAGGCTCTCCCAGTGAAGTTACTGCGGATACTTTTTCATTTGATAATATGGGATTTCAATCTATTCCGTTATTGTCTTTGGATGAAGTCGTCAATTTTAAGAAAAATCCCGAATTTAAAATAAAAGCTAATATTGCCGTATCAAAAGCATTATCACAAAATGCTTTTGCAGTGGTTCAAGCGGGGCAATCCATGTCTCCTAAAATTTTAGAAGAAAGTGTGTTGATTATTGATCCCGCAGCCGCCTATACAGAAGGCGATATTGTTTTATGTATGACCAAACGCTTTCCAGAAGCTGTGCTGCGCCAATATGTAAAAGGCGCTAAAGGTGTGTATTTTATTGCACTCAATGGAAAATTTGATCCTTTATACCCTTTAGAAGATCCCTCCCTGGAAATTTTAGGCAAAGGCGTTGAAATGCGCATCGTATTGTAATCAAAAAGTTTCAAAAAACCTTGACATTAATTTATTTATAGATAACAATATATTTAATTTTTAAGTTAATGTGGGGTAGGCATGCAAAAAACTAAGCTAGATCATTTCATAGAATATTTGACTAAAAGAAATAAAAACGTAGTACTCTTTATTCATGGGTTTAATGTAGCAGCCGGTGAGCTGGGTAAGCAAGTTGAATCTATTGAGTTGGCCCCTAATATGAAAGAAAGCACATCAGAAGGTGGTCCTTCAGAAATTTTACAAGTTAATTTTTCTTCTTTTGATCAAACCATTATAAGAACTTCTGCTATGCTGGAGTACCAATTTCCTATTTTAAAAATAGCTCAAAAAAAGGGGATACCCTTTCCGCTATCATTAACCAATGAAGGTGGACTTAATGGTATAGGTGCACCTGCATGGGGAATTGCGATGGAAGGTAATTTAAATCGAGCGACAACGCAATTTGATAGATCTGATTACAGTAAATACCAGAGAGTTATGCAGATTCCATGGCCAGGTGATGTAGGCTTAACAAATTATATTAAATCAGAAGAGCCCGCGGATGAATATGGAGAGCTTTTGGCAATGACACTGGCTGTACTTATTAAGAAAGGCCTCGCCATTAGTATTATTGCGCATTCTATGGGAAATCGTGTAGTAATGCGTGCTTTAGAATCGCTGGCAGGATTGCCAGAATACCATAATAAAATTGTTTCTTTTTGGATGCCACGAAAGCCGTTCAAAAAATTACGGTGTTTTATACTAAAAATGATGAAGTATTAAAATATGCTTATCATGGAGCTAATACTGCTTACGCAGAATATCAGAAATCGCTAACGGATCCTAATGCTTTTAATCCTTTCAAAATAAAAGAGCATATAGAAACGGAATATAATCTTTCTGTACAAACTGCCCCGGCCTTGGGTTATAGCGGGCCTGATCTCACTGATGAGAATACAAAAAATATGATCGCTGAAGGTAAATTGATACCGGTTGACTTAACCCCTTATAGTCCTACAATGTTAGAATTGATTACGCAAAGTATTCATCCATTAACTGCCTTTTCTGCCACCCACAGTTATATGCAATATCCTTCACCCGATATTATGAAATATGCCTATCAAAAACATATTATGTCAGGGCTGCCCAATACGGGGCTTAATCAGTTTGGTATTTATGATAAATCCAAGTTTCCCATTATTCATTAAATAGTTTTAAACAATAGGAGCCAATATGTATACTTCTAAAGATATTATCTGCATTAAAAATTTTTTACTCACTATGGACATTACTTATATTTCAATGTTAGTGTATGTAGCCTGCTATTGGATATGGGGGCAAGACACAGGAGTTTTTGTACAAACAATTATCGTTCCTGCGCTCACTGGGATATTAGGAATAATCATGATAATTGTAGGTCATAGATGGGCTTATATTTTTTACAAGAAATCTCCCAACGAAAATATGTTATATCTTGCAAGATGGACTTATATGTTGGGTTGGTTGTTTCCTGTATTTATATGTTTAATTTTTATTATAAGTTTCTTTGTTAGATTAGGATAAAAGCCTATAATTTAATGTAAACTTTATAGAAATTTAGCCTTTTATCTTAAAAAATTGTATATTTTATATTTACATTAAAGTTTTGTTCTGCTAAACTGAGCCCAACTTTTTTGGAAATTAGGTAGGGGATTTAAGATGATTTATAGCTTGTTATTTATGTTAACTGCGAGCTTAGGTGTAGTGATGACCGAATTTACTTATACCCATATTAGTCCTATTTTCTCCCTGTTTTTTGCTGCCCTCATTGCGGCGCTGTTTTTTAACCTTATCAATATTAAAAATTTAAAACACATGTATTCAGGCTGCTGGCGAGAAAAGAAATTGTATATTGCCATCATGCTCACTATAGCGCTCATGTGGTTCTGCAGTATTCTAGCACCAGGACTCATCGGTGCTTCATTATATACTTTTATTTATTTCGCTTGGTTAGGAACGCTGGGCTTTTTTTCTTTTTACCTGATAGATAAAATAAAAAGTCGCATAAAATGTTATTTCGGTATCGCGACCTTGCTTTTAATAATAGCTGCCATTTTCGATAAAATAATTATAAATGATTCTTTACAGGTTTTATTAGGAATAGTATTGTCGATTATTGGCGGCACTACGATGTTTGTTTATTTCAAACAAAGCCAAGCCATTATGAGAAGAGCGCAATTAAGTGCAACCCAAATTTTGGCTGTGCGATTTTATTTAACAGTTTCATTGGCTTTTAGCTTTATTCCCCGCGGAAGTTTTGCCTTACACTTTACGCCAATAAAATTATTTGAAATTGCTATTTTGGCTACCTTAAACTTAATCATTCCTCTTTTTTTTCAACAAAAAGCGCTTGAAAAAATTACCGCAGAACAAAACGCAATTTTTGTGAGCCTAACCCCTGCATTTACTGGATTGATTCAATGGCTAATATTTAGAGAGGTTACTTTACACCAATTCATTTTTTATATGTCATATGCCTGTGTTATTATTGGGTCTTATTTTGCGCCCCGTTATAATAACATTTCTTTAAACAAACGATTGGAGACTTAAGATGATTTATAGTTTTTTATTTGTACTTGCTGCCAGCATGGGAGCAGTAATGACGCAATTTGTAGATACGCATATACCACCATTTTTATCACTATTTATTGCGGGAATCATCGCAACGCTATTTTTTAATCTTATTAACATCACAAAAATAAAACATATCTATATTGGCTGCTGGCAACAAAAATGGTTATATCTTGCCATTATGCTAACAATTTTGGTCATGTGGATTTGTACTATTAATGGCCCAGGCCTTATTGGCGCATCTTTATATATCCTTTTATATTTTACTTGGCTTGGCATACTAGGTTTTTCATCTCAATATTTAATCAATCGTAACGAAAATAGTAAAAAATTATATTTTGCTATTGGAGCATTACTATTGCTTATTGTGGCAATAGGCGCTGATTTAGGGCCAAAATTTTCTCTAAAAGATTTATTGGGAGTTTTCTTATCTATCGTCGGGGGCACCTCCGCCTTTATTTATTTTAAACAAAGTCAAGCAATCATGAAAAAAGCGCAGTTAAGTGCTACGCAAATTTTAGCTGTTCGTTTTTATTTAACTATTATCGTTGCATGGGCTTTTATTCCTCATGAAGCATTTAAAAATTACTTTACCTTAATCAATTTCTCTGAAATTTTATTTTTGGCTATATTATCTTTAATTATCCCATTATTTTTCCAACAAAAAGCTCTCGAGAAAATTACCGCGGAAAAAAATGCAATTATAATGAGTTTAACGCCTACGGCAACTGGTTTTATTCAAGAAGTTATTTTTCATAATGTTTCAAAGATATATTTTTTAATTTATGTCTGTTACTTTATTCTTATTATTTGTTCTTGTATTTTTAAATCAAAAAAGGTGGCATGATGTTTCGAAAAATTTTAATTCTCTTCGGATTAATTTTCGCTACTTTTATTACTAATGCAATAGAGTTTAAAGTAGCTATATTTGATAATCCTGAAATTGATAGTACCAACGTGCAATTATCCCAAAATTTACAAAATTCTTATATGCAAGGAGTTTATACGGCCATTCATGTTGGGAATCAGAAAAATGTTAATATTAATCAAAAATCTTTTTTTTATACGAATAATTTAATGGATATTATGCAGCAATCTTCTGCGGTTAATGAATGGGGGCCGCAAGTAATTATTGGTTTAAACAGCTCAAATTCTATGTTAATGGCAAAGAATAATTTTAGCACATCCTTGGTTTTATCTATTTCTGCCTCAGATGTTCAGCTAGAAATGCTTCCAAATAATTTCTATACGTTAGCACATCCCGATCGTTATTCAGCTAAAATTTTGGTAGACTTTATTAAGAAAAGTTATCCAAACAAAAATATATTTATTCTTACTGGGGCTGAGAGTAAAGAAAGTGTAGATTTTTCGCAGCTACTTAGTAGTTATTTTGAAAAAGAGAATCCAAAGCTTCTGGTAAAAGAAAGTCAATTTTTAAGTGATGATCTTAACACCATGGATATACCAACCTTGGTAAAAGGTTATACTCCAGGAGATATTATTTTTTTACTTTCAATTGCAGGTACTTATAACACTCAGGTTGAGCTAATGAATAAAATTGCCAGTTATTTAAAACCACAAAAACTAATTTTTATTACACCTATAGATAACTGGAAAGGAGATAAACTGCTTTCTAATATAGAAAACACCACTAATCCCTATGAAGCTTATCGATTCGATACTTTATATGTGAATGAAAATTCGCCGGAATATAAAGCCTTTGCTAAAAATTTCGAAGACATTTATCATACAGCGCCTACTGATAAAATCAGCTATATTACTTATCGCGCAGTAATGTCAGTAGTTATTGCCATTGAAAAATATCCACCGCCTAAAAATTTATCTGCACAAGCAGCATTATTATGGAGTTATCAACAAGCTTTAAAACATAACCCAAATTGGTTTAGACCAGAACATATCGCACTTTTTAAAATTGGTAATAATCAAGAAAAATTTGTTAAAACATTAGATTGATTATGAGTCTTAAAATACCAAGATCACTTGCCTCACATATTAAACGAGCCATTGGATTTCGAGTCGCTTTATGCACTGGACTATCGCTGCTGTTGGTTTTCATTTTAACGGCTTATGATATTAAAATTAGCATTCGGCAATGGCAATTTCGTATCAATGATCAATTAAGATCACTGGAAGATTTTACTATAGGGCAAATGCTTCTTAACAACTCAGGAGCAATTACAGTAAAATTAAATGCGCTCAACCGACTCAATAATCAATTTCAAGTAGAATGGGAACCCATTCCTAACGTCATTAAAAGCTCTACTTTCCATTGGGTACCTCCTTTTTCATGGCGGTATAATTATGCACTGGGTAGGCTTGGCGAATATCAATTTGGTTACTTTAAAGTCACAGGCTCTATTTTAAGTGATTCAGTTTTAATATATGATTTAGTGGCAAGGCTTTTGATATTATTGTTCTTTTTAGGTTTGTTTTTTGTTTTACTCAGACCAGTGAGCCAACGTATACCTCAGCAACTGTTTATTGATCCTATTAATCGATTTTTAGATATGATCAATAGTAATAAAAACATGGAACGTCAAAAAGATCTCCCTTTAGAATTACAAGAACTTGAAAAGAAAATTGCCACAGTCTTGGATAATGCTAAACAAGCAGAGCGCGCTAAAAATTTTGCTTATATCGCTGCTAAAGTCGCCCACGATATTCGCTCTCCTTTATTTTCACTGCGCAGCCGTCTTGAAAAACATTGGCAGTTTTTTGAAGAAGAAGAGCGGCTTTCCATTGGGCGATCGATGGATCACTTAACTGATATTCTTAATAATTTGGATATGGAAACGCTGCAAAAAGAAAAACGGCCGGTTCAAATAGAGCTGATTATGGATTATGTGTTGTCTGAAAAACGATTGATGTTTAAGCATAAAAATTTTGATCTTAAACTGCATAGTACTGAAGATATGAGCCACTATTTTATCGAAGCGTCTGCTTCTGACATTCAGCGGATGCTGAGTAACCTTATTAATAATGCCATTGAGTCTATTCCTGGCGGACAAACAGGCAGAATTTTCGTTGACTTGGAAAAGAAAGAAAATACACTCTTATTATGTATCACGGATAATGGCATCGGAATTCCGACAGAAAAAATGGCATTCATTGGTAAAGATAATTTTACAACAAAAACACAGGGAAAAGGGATCGGTATTTCTTCTGCCATTGAGCTTATGAAAAGTTTGGGCGGTGAACTTGATATTAATTCCAGAGAAGGTGAAGGAACTGCCCTTACCTTACAATTTCCCTTGTGTGAGCCGCCAAAGTGGTTCGCAGATAAAATTGTTTTGCCTGATAATGCCATTTTATTTTGTATTGATGACACGCCTTCCATTGGAGAGTTTTGGCAGGAGCGCCTAAAATCAGAAAAAATTAAAGTGCCTTTTCATTATTTTTCAGAAGCCGGAGACCGGCTGATTGATTATTTTTCAAGTCTTGAAGAAAAAATACGCCCTTATGTATTTTTAGTGGATTATGAATTTTCAGGGGAAACCTATAATGGCATCACTATTATTGAAGAATATTTGTTGCCTTTTAAAAGAGATGGTGACAGCATTTATCTCATTACCAGTCATGCATTGAAGCATGAGTTGCAAGTTTTTTGTGAGCGTTATGGAGTTCGGCTCATCCATAAATTTTTTATGGGACGGATCCCTTTTCAACTTTCTTAATTAAGGACCTCTTATGAAAACACTCCCTTTATTTTATTACCCTTCCAGCTGGATTTATGTGGATGATGACTCCTATGAGCTTGAAGAAATTTCGCAGCGTCTTAATATTGAAAATCATGTAAAAATTTTTAGTTCTGGGATTGATTGCTTGGATTTTCTAAAATCTTACCAAGGTAAAAATCCTTTATCCCAATATCATTTTTTAAAGAATGTGACTAACAATGATCCTCATCAACCCAGTACGGTGTTGGATATCAATGAAATAGTAAAATTATCACAAGATGAAACGCGTTATGATGAAGTAACTGTCTTAATGATGGATTTTCAAATGCCCGATATGAATGGACTTGAGTTATCGCAAGAATTACAGGAGTATGATTTTCCTTTGCAAAAAATCTTATTGACAGGCAACTCCAGGGAAATCAGAGGTGTAGAAGGGCTTAATCAAGATTTGATCGACCGATTTATTTTAAAGGGCACTTCGCATACTACTTCCGATATCGAAAAATATTTGAAAGATTTATCTGTTATTTATTTTGAAAAGCT
>JBILMY010000118.1:0-4033 GCA_044375265.1 Gammaproteobacteria bacterium
TGAAAGCCTCTGGCATTGAAAGCCGTTATGCGCGTGATAAAAAAAATATGCTCGACCCTAAAGTCATGTGGCAATATTTTGAAGAAGGCCCTGATGAAGAACTCTCTTTGCAGGCTGCCGAAGGATTAAAAGCAGCGCAGCAAGCATTACGCCAAGCAAATAAATCGGGCGCAGACATTGATATTGTCATTATCTCTGCAAGCCATAAACAGCGGGACTACCCAGCTATTTCTATTGAAATTCAAAAGGCTTTAGGAGCCAAAGGATTTGCTTTTGATATGGGCGCTGCTTGCTCTTCAGCAACTTTTGGTATTCAAATGGCCGCTGATATTATTCGTGCGGGGCATGGCACTTGCGCGTTGATTATTACTCCTGAAATTTCTTTAGGGAAAGTAAATTTTCGTGACAGAGATTCTCATTTTATTTTTGGAGAAGCAACAACTGCAGTTGTCTTAGAACGTGCCGACAAATGTAATACCCAGGAAGCCTTTGAAATTATCGACAGCGAACTCTTCACTGAATTTTCCAATAATATTAGAAATAACAGCGGCGCTTACGATAAATCCTCCCCTACCACAATCAACAGCTATAAAAAAATGTTTTATCAAGAGGGGCGTAAAGTGTTCAAAGAACTTACCCCAAAAGTAGTAGCGGCCATCACAACACATTTACAAAAACATCATTTAAACCCCAACGATATTCACCGTTATTTTTTACACCAAGCCAATCTCAATATGAATCTTTATGTAGCAGGGAAACTTGTGGGAGAGGAAAATGTCAGCAAAAAACAATTCCCCATTGTCTTAAATGAATTTGCCAACAGTGCTGGAGCAGGTTGTATCATCGCTTTTCACCGTCATCATGAAGGTATTCAATCTGGCGAATACTGTATTCTTTCTTCTTTCGGCGCCGGCTATTCTATCGGCGTCATGTTACTCAGGAAAGTATAAATGAAATTTTCACACATCAATTATCAAGTATCAGGGTCTATTGCAGAAATCTTTTTTAACCGCGAAAAAGAATATAATTCTTTTATTCCAGAAGTTGCCGTTGAAATGCTGCATGCCTTTGAAGCCATCGCTAAAAATAAAACAATTCGCGCCGTACATTTATCTGCGCATGGAAATATTTTTTGTGTGGGCGGTGATGTCGCTTATTTTGCCAAACATAGTCATGAACTATCGAGTGTCGTTGATGATTCTATTGATATCATCAATCATCTTATTACCACCATGACAACATTACCTCTCCCTATTATTGCCAGTGTCAAAGGCGCCGTTGCTGGTATTGGCATTGGTTTTATGCTGGCCTGTGATATGGTCATTGCCAGTGAAGAAACCAAATTTAGTGCGGCTTACAGCAATCTTGCACTGTGCGCCGATGGGGGAACCAGCTACTTTTTATCGCGCCTACTCGGTGAAAAAAAAGCCATGGAACTCATGCTGCTTTCCACAAAAATCACAGCAGCAGAAGCGCTGAATTTGGGGCTTATCAATCGAGTGGTTCCTTCAGAATCTTTAAAAGAAGAAACACAGCTACTTTTAAATAAGCTTTCGGAGGGCCCCAAACAATCCTATGCCTCTATAAAAAAGCTCGTCAAACTTGCACAAAAAAGTACGCTCGAAGAATCCCTCGCGGCAGAAAAACATGAAATGATTAAATGTATCAAAAACGAAGCATTTGGAAAGAGTATTGAGCGGTTTTTGAAAAAATCCTCCTCCTAAAACCACATTGAATCACCCCCTATTTTATGTTATAATCTTGCCCCAGAGGTATATGCTCCATGAATAAAAATACCAAAGAACTCATGTTCAAAGTAATGGCTATGGGTTACTGGTCAGATTTTTATATTTATCCTATTGTCTCGGTGGCTTTACTCTTTTTAGCTGTCGCCAAATTCAATGCAAGCATCCTAGAAGCGTTTATGCTTTTTATAGGTGGTTTTTTCCTGTGGGGCATTGCTGAATATTTCACGCACCGTTATCTTTTTCATCATGCACCCCTGTTTAAAACAGGACATGGCGAGCATCATCACCGCCCTCGTGCGCTGTTAGGAACGCCTACTTTTATTACGCTCACTGCCTATATTATTTTAACGATTCCTTTTGGATTTCTCATGGGATTTGGCGTTGCCAGCAGCCTTTTAGCAGGTTTTCTCATTGGTTATTATGGCTACGTCATTTGTCATCATATCGTACATCACTGGAAAATTAAACCAGGTGATTTTTTTTACCGTTATAAAAAATTTCACGATATTCATCACTATAAACAAGAAGTGAATTTTGGGGTCAGCTGGCTCATTTGGGATCGGGTTTTTGGCACGTATGACAGCAATCCTTCCAAAAAATGAAACTGAGCGATACGCAAAAATACATACTGGATAAAATGGAGATCCCCCGCTGGGAAATCAAAAAAGAAGAAATCCAAGATCCGCTCAATGCCCTTGAAAAAAAAGCCTCCATCTGCACTTTATGCAATTTATGTAAAACGCGCCAAAAAGTCGTGTTTGGTCATGGCGATCCTCAGGCTAAACTGCTCTTTATTGGTGAAGCGCCTGGGGAGCAGGAAGATAAACAAGGAAAACCCTTTGTGGGACCTGCGGGGAAATTGTTGACCGCCATGTGTAGCGCGATACGTATTGATAGAGAGTCCGTTTACATCACCAATACCGTGAAATGCCGCCCGCCCAGCAATCGCAATCCTTCTCCTATCGAGCGGTCCACCTGTGAACCTTATTTAACCGAGCAAATTCGCCTGATTAATCCCTCACTGATTGTCCTTTTAGGAAAAGTGGCTGCTGAAGCGATTTTAGGCTGCACAGAATCCATGACTCAGCTTCGCGGCAAATTATTTGAATATCAAAGCAAAAAAGTGATGGTGACCTATCATCCAGCCTATTTATTGCGCTCGCCTTTAGAAAAGCGAAAAGCCTATGAAGATTTTCAGCAGATTCAATTGTATTTAAAGGCGCTTTAGGCTAGAATAGCAAGCTAAATTCAGTAATATTCCCCTCCAGAGGAGGGGTGGCTGCCGAAGGCAGACGGGGTGGTTGAATGATAGGGTACCCCTCTCCCTCGCCAGCGTTGCTGGCTCGACCTCTCCCGCAAGGGGAGAGGTGAAATAACAAGGTCTCTATGAAAAAAATTATCTGCTTCTTTTTCCTTAGCGTTTTCTTAAGCGCCTGTACCTCTATCGTGCCTTACTACAAACCCACCATTCAACAAGGCAATATTGTTACACCTAAACAAATGGCTTCCTTGAAAAAAGGCATGAGTGAAAAAGAAGTGATAGCACTCCTTGGCGATCCTGTCTTAAAACCTGTTTTCGATCGCTATGAACTTGTCTATATGTATACCAATGAACCCAACCGCGAGCCACGCACTGAAGCTAAACTGATTTTAAGTTTCGATCAAAATTACCAATTAAAATCCTGGTCTCGCAGTTAATTCTCATCAAATATAATGATGATCACTGAATTTGAAGCATCACAACAGAATGTGCTGAGCTTACCCTCTTCTAAAAAAATTTCTCCGATTAAACGCAAAACCTCTTTTAAAAAACTGCGGGAATCGAAGCACCAACTGGCAGAAGCTATCCATCAAGAGCAAGCCCTCATAAGAAAAGAGACTACGCCAGTCAGTGCAAATTCAGCCCTGGAATATCATCAAAACGGCGTTCAGCATAGGGTCTTGCAACGCTTAAAAAAAGGGGATTATACTATCAATGACACCCTCGACTTGCATGGCTATACGCTTAAAAAGGCCTTGACGGCTTTATCAGTTTTTATTCATAATGCAATTGAAGCCCAGTATCGCGCCGTATTGATCATTCACGGCAAAGGCTTAAACACGAATGCAGATTTTCCCCTCTTAAAAAATGGCGTGAATCAATGGCTGCGTGCTCATCCTGCTATTTTGGCTTTTGCTTCTGCGCCGATTAAATACGGCGGCACAGGGGCAACCCTCATTTTATTAAAAAGGAGCGCATAATGTATCTTGGCGAAATCTTAGGCACCTTTATTTTGATTTTATTG
>JBILMY010000006.1:0-13924 GCA_044375265.1 Gammaproteobacteria bacterium
CTCTTCAAAATTTAAACATAATTGAGGAATTGAAAAATTTTCACCCCGCTCAGCAGGTGTTGAAGAATTGTTTTTTTGAAGATATATTTCTCCCGCAAGCATAATTTCATTTTTATCTTGCTTGTTCGTCACTGTCCTCGCGAGTTTTTCGACTAATGTCGGAGTTAAGGGGCATTGCACAGATAACGAAAATCTTTCTTCGCTGAGTTCTTTAACCGTAATATGTGCTTGCTCTTCAAGAGTAAGCTGTGATAAATCAGGCTTGGTCGTAATAACTGGCTCAAAAGGCGCATTTTTATTGTATTCTACGATGGGCTCTTCAATATTTAAAGAGGGTTGATTCACAATAAATTCTTCAGCCTCTTGTTTTTCAAAACCCATGTTGACTAAGCGATCGTGCAAGGTTGTTACAGCATCTGGCCAGCTTTTAGCTGAAACATGTGCATACGCTTTATTTAAATACTCTTGAGAGCGATTCTTCGCGTAAGGCATTCGCAAAACGCGACCCAATAATTGCTCAATGGCTGTTTTCGATTTCGTATTGGCTACTGAACAGAACACATAAGCAAAGGAACAATCCCACCCTTCTTTTAAAGCTTGCACGGTAATGACATAACGAATAGGACAATTGGGGTCAAACAAGTTAATCGAATCAAGCTCATGCTGCTCGCCTGTCGCAATAGCAATTTGATCGCGTTTAATATTTTCGTTATCTACCAAATATTTTTCCAATACTTCTACCGTAACCTCTTGCCCTTTGTTTTCAGCCTGAAATAAAACAATGGGACGAATATAGTCAACATCTTTATTCGCAAGTTCTTCCAGTTGTTGCCGCCTTTGAATACTGGCTGTAATAGCTTCCTCCCATGAGTTATGCTCAAAAAATAAAATAGGGAGTTTAATCATCTGTTCAGCTTTCAGTTCAGCGGCAGACACTGACACAATGATATTACTATTATCCGCAGGGGTTGCGGTATATTCAATCACACAAGCGGCATTAACGCGATTCAATACTTCAATGCTTAACTCCGATTTTGCGTTATGTGCTTCATCAATAATAACTAATGGACGATACCAATGCAATAAGTTAGCCAAAGAAAATTTTATTTGTCCCGAGGCTTCATTTTTCTCCATTCCTTGTGTATTCGCAGGAATTCGACTGAAATGCGGTTCTAGATTTTCATCATGATCATAAACTTTTCGACCCTCTGTATTATCTACCCGTAAAGAAGCAAAAGTAGAAATAATAATACAGACACTGTCAGAAATATCTTGGGGTCTTATCTGCCTAAAATCTGCAATATCAAATACACGAAAACGACCATTAGAAGCGTTTTCAAGCACTTTATAATTAGGATGCTCGGGATTTTTTAAGGTCTCCAGCGTTTGCGATTTAATCGTATTGGTAGGCACTAACCAGAGGGTCAATGGAAATTCATTTTCAATATAAGTTTCGCCGGCTAAGCGAATAGTATAGGCGGAAAGGATAGTTTTCCCTCCCCCCGTGGGTAATCGCAAACAGACATAAGGTGTTTCTTCTAAGCCTTTGATGGCTTGAAAAGGCTTAAACGGATTATTCCCATAGCGTTCATTTTGTATTTCCTCATAAGCCTGCTTCGCCCCTTTGAGGCGAGAAATCGCAAGATATTGACGCAATACTTCGAGCGATCTTTCTTGATAGATTTTAAGGTTCAGTATCATCAGCGTGCCTTTATATCATAAGGGGTTTGTTTGAAAGTGATCTGGTTTTCTTTTAAGCGTGCAGGACTCATACGCGTTGTTTCACCATAAATAACTTTAGGTCCGTCATGCTTGGGTAAGCTTTCGAATATTTTGCTGGTCAGTACATTTCCTGCATCAGGTCTTTTATCACCAAGAATGCCATTATAAAGAAGATAATATGCTGTCTCTTCATGAATGCCAAGAAGTGGAGAGTTTTTCTTTTGCATATAAGGCAAGCGCGTTTCACTAAACCAAATGTGCGCTGCTAAATGTGCAAAGCGAATGTCTGGATTAATCTGTCCATATTCATTAAAAATAGGCTCGCCGAGTTTATAAAAACGGAACCCACCGCCACCTTCCCAATTAACTTCTTTTGAAATACCACCTTGTTCACCGTCGATCACTTTTTTTAATCGCATAGCACAATGGGTTTTGGAATGCTCACCCATTTCAATGCCGATATAACGGCGATTCATTTTGTGGGCGACTGCAGCGGTAGTACCTGAGCCGAGGAAAGAATCTAGAATGAGATCGGTTTCATTTGAGGCAAGACTTAATATTCGTTGAATAAGCTTTTCAGGCTTTTTTCCATTTGCAAAATGTACAGAACCTTCTTTCGTTAGGTTATTTAATGGAAAACCATCCCAATAGGTAGAGACCTTCTCATGTTTTATTATTTTATTTCCTTTCTTATGCGCTATATCGCTTAACCATGCTATTAAATCTCTATTATTACCTTTATAGAAAAGAGTGGTTATCTTATCTTTTGAGCGACCAGATCTTGGAGTATATTCAATGCTAAAAAAATTACCGTCGTCTTTAGTTGCTTCCAAAACGCGTGTTCTTATTGAACTTTGTGCATTTGTATCTCTGAATATTTTATCTAAATATTTCAAATAACATTCTTCTTCACTTAAGGATTCTTCTAACATTATATCTTTGATTGTTTTCATAATTACCCCTTCATGAGTAAAAATCTTAATTTCATTACCTGTGCCATCTGTTGTACTTTTAAGATAAGTTTTTCTCCCTAAACTTGTCAAAACTCTGGTATATTTCCAACTTTTTTCTTCGGATCGCATGTCATCAATCACATCCATCAAATTTTCTTCTTCATATACAGAATTGAATTTTGAAAATAAATTTCTGTTTTTAGTATAGCATAATATATATTCAACATTCTTTTTTAGTTTAACATCTTCCCCACCTCCACTCGCTCCAGATGTTTGTTTCATTTTAACTGTTACTTGATTTAAAAAATTGTTACGTCCAAAAACTTCATCCATAATCACTTTTAAGTAATGAATTTCATGATCATCAAGCATAATCCAGATGGTACCATTTTCCGCAAGAAGTGCTTGGAGTAATTCGAGCCGTGGATACATTATCTCAAGCCATTTTGTATGCTCTAAATTATCCTCATAATGTTCAAACGCACTTTCTGTATTATAAGGCGGATCAATGAAAATACATTTTACTTTCCCCGCATAATAGGGTAATAAAGCTTTTAATGCATCAAGGTTATCACCTTGAATGAGCATATTTTGAGTACTCGGATCACCATAAGAAAATTCTGGTTCCTCTTTGAGTAGACGATAAGGGACATGCTGCGCCGCATGAATGGTTTTGTCTCGATTCAGCCATTGTAAAATTGGCATCTTAAAAATTACCCCTTTTTGAATTCATCCCAATAAGTTGATTAACTAACTGCGCTATTATACCTTTTCAGGGCGTTATTTCATAAATAAATCTCACCGCTTACCTTGTTGGAAGAGGTAATAAATCACAGCTTAATAGCCTTCACACGATAACTCGGCTGCGTAATCTCCTCCTGCGTTTCAATAATCGCAAGCTCATAAGTCCCTTTATCAAAGGTATATTCAAAGACTTTATAAAGACTTGCAATCGTTTGCTCAAGGCAAGTCACCACATTTTCACCGCGTAAATAATGGGCTAAAAAAATCGCACTGGTTAAATCGCCTGAGCCATGTAAGGATTTTTCAAAATGAAAGCGCGGTGTCGTCACTTGCCATTTTCCAGTAGGCGCACTAAGTAACATACCAATTTCATTCGGTAACAATCCCTGACTCAGACTTGTCACGACAATGAGGGAAATTCCTTCATCGTGTAAGGCATCACAAGCTTTGATGACCGCTTCTTTGGAGGAGAGTTCTTTACCCGCTAAATAACCTAATTCAAATTCATTGGGCGTAATAATATCTGCACTATAAATCACTTGTTCTTTAATAAATTCAGCGACTTCTGGTTTAACAAATAAGCCACGCCCTATATCACCCATCACTGGGTCACAGCAATAGACGGTATCTGGATGCAAGGATTTAATACGTTTGACGACATCAATAATAACACTGCCAATTTCAGGGCTGCCTTGATAACCCGATAAAATGGCATCAACTTTAGGAAGTGCCCCATTATCAAACAGTCCTTCAATCACCGCTTCAATATGCGTTTTAGAAAAAACATCGCCGCGAAATTTGCCATAACCGGTATGGTTTGAAAATTGCACCGTATTCACGGGGAGGGCTTCAATGCCGAGTCGCTCTAAAGCAAAAACGGCCATGCGATTACCGACATAACCTTTGGCAACATGAGATTGAATAGAGAGTACAGTTTTCATTTTATTCCTTTTATCACCCCCCTTGTTAAGGGGGCATATACTAAGCAAATAACTGATTAAGCGTTTGCGCCAACCGATAACCTGCGAGCGCCGTTTGCTGTTCGACAATCGTATAGGCTTCTGATTCATAAACGGTAGAAATTGGCTGATTATATTTGGCAGTATACACAAAATTTTTTGCAATGCCATACGACTCATCCGCCCAATTTTTCGGATCTGTTTTATTCAAGCGATCTTTAAAAAATGATTGGGGATAATCGCTTTCAATTTTCTGCGCAAATTTGGCAATCGTTGCCGCATCGGTATGGGTAGGAAAATATCCCGCGCCTAAATCCCAGTACGCATGGAGATTATTGGCAATAGGGCTTTGAATACGATATAAATTCCCCCCTTGATCGCCTTTGGGATAATAACGATTATAGAGAGTAATACAATGCAGCGGTTGATGAACATCGCCCACAAAGTGGGTAAGAAAAGCTAAAAACATCGCTTGCATTTCAGGAGAAGCATTTTGTGAACTTAAAGTTTTTTCACTTTGTAGAATTGCCCACACCACATTTTCACGATCATAACGGTACTCTTTTCGAGAATAGCCTTGAACATAGGGTTTATCAATAAAATGCCAACTGTCAAAAGCGTGGATATTATTGGCCCTGACATCATCGGGCCACTCCCCTATTTGCACAAAATTAGAATAATCCGGATTGTCGCGTGCAAAAACATTCACTAAATTATCCACTTTTTGTTTCGCTGTTGGCGTTAAATTATCATACGCAATTTGATCGATGAGTAAATGCCCTGCTCGACCCCAGGCAAAGACGGAGGTACTGAATAAAATAGAACAAACCAATATAAATTTAATGATTTTTTTTGACATATATTTATACCTTAATCACCCCCCTTAACAAGGGGGGAAAATTGGCGCAGCCAATCGGGGGGATTTTAAAACATTGCACAATAAATCCCCCAGTCGACTACGTCGACAGCCCCCTTATTAAGGGGGCTGATAATTTCTTAAAAATGATAACCTAACCCTAAAGAGGTCATCGACATATCCGGCAGTGTATTACTTGGATTAATGCCTTCATAGACGAGTTGCACTGACCACATATCTGTTAAAGAAAAAGCCGCACCTACTGCATAATACAATGAGCCTTTACCTTCAGAAGCCGATTGAAAATTATCATTCGAAAAAGCATCTTGCTGTAAATAGGCATAGCCTAATTTCACAATGAAAGATAAGGGCCCCAAGCCTTTTTGAATACGCGCTGCAATATGTGTAGCATCAATGCCCACCGCCGTTTCTTGACCTTCTCCAGTAGCGGCAATATTTCCATAACGCGTATAGCCCACTTCAGCGCCCAGTCCCCACATTAAAAAACCCGCGTCTGCATTCCAACCTGCATAATCTTTATTATCCAGCGATACGCCGCTGCCACCCATGGGTGTTCCTGTATAACCCAGGCCAGCTTCAAGAAAAGGGCCCGTATCAGCAAGACTTACAAAGCCTGCGCCGCACAATACTATCAATGCTATCAATTTTTTCATCATACACCTCTGATTATTATTCTTGAAAAATTCCATTACCCTGTCGGATAATCTGGGGATCATTATGGGTTAAATCTATCATAGTTCTGGGTTCAAGACCACAGGGACCTGCATCAATAAACAGATCAACACGTTTACCGAATTTTTCCATAATGTCATCAGGATCATTAAAGACCACTTCACCTTTCCTCAAGGTCACACTTAAAAAAGGACTGCCAAGTCTGTCGAGCAAAGCTTGTACTATCGGTGACGTGGGAACTCTGAGTCCAATCGTTTTTTGTTTAGGATGATGCAGGCGTTTGGGCAATTCATGACTTGCTTTCAATATAAAAGCGCAAGTCGAAGGGATATTGGCTTTGATGAGTTTATGTTGCTTATTGTTCACTTCTGCGTAAATACCCAAATCAGATAAATCACGGCACACCAGGGTAAAATTACGACGGGGCGATAAATTAAGCAATTGGCGAATGCTATCCATACCCGCTTTGTTATCGACTGAGCACGCCAGGGCATAACAAGAATCCGTGGGTACAATAAACACACCGCCTTTCTGAATAATATCCACCGCTTCCTCAATGAAACGTGGCTGAGGATTCACAGGATGAATGTGTAAACGTGTCGCTACCATAACTTATACTGCGTTGGGAAAATTGGCTTTTAAAACTTGCCGCGTTAAATTTTCATCATGTGTTAAACCGAGCTCATGATAACAACGAAGGAGAAGCTGTAAAGCCGGTAATACCGAAGGGGTGCCTTGATAGTGCAGCACCACAACGCCTGCGCGATTGATAGCGGCCACTAAGGCACCGCGGCTATAATAGTATTCTGCCACCAATAAATTATTGCGTGCAAGTCCATTACGGATATCGACCATATGTAATCTCGCATCATGCACATAAATGCTGCTCGGATAATTTTCAACAAGCAGATCGAAATATTCAAAGGCTTGCATCACGGGAGTAATATCGCGCTCTGACGGATCCACTGCAAAATACCGCTCCAAGAAACTGCGGCTTTGTGCATATTGGCTCATGGCCTGCATATAATAAGCATAATCGACATGCGGATCGGTTGGATAAAAATGAATAAAGCGCTGCGCCGCGGTTAATGCATCCGTATAATCTTCGTTTTGATAATAGGCATAAATGATATTGAGTGATTCTTGGTAGGCATAAGCGCCATAAGGAAATTTCGCTTCTAAGGCTTCATAATAACCCACGGCCTCTTCATAATCTTTGTCAGCCAAAGCTGCTTGCCCGCCATAATAAATATTTTGTTCGCCAAGGCCTGCATACGGATCGTCATCAGTGGCGCAGCTGACGAGGAAGAGGCTGGACATAAGACAGAGGAAAAAAGTCACCCCTCTTAATAAGAGGGGAAATTGGCGAAGCCGATGGGGGAAATTTTTAATAGTACGCAGTATATTAAATCCCCCAGTCGACTGCGTCGAGAGCCCCCTTATTAAGGGGGCTAAAAACACAACAATTTTCTTAAAAAATTTCAAACTTACCCCTGCACCGTCATAGGATTAAAAATGTCATTGATCTGCGCATTCACTCGAATAAAAGTGGTACGTTTAGAAAGCTCTTTGAGTGATTTAGCGCCCACATAGGTACAGGTCGAACGCACACCACCCAGAATATCCATCAGTGTCGGTTCAACCGGACCCCGATAAGGAATATCGACCGATTTTCCTTCACTGGCGCGATAGTCAGCGACTTGCCCATGGTATTTATTCATGGCTTCTTCAGAAGACATCCCATAAAAACGTTTAAAGGATTCCCCATTTTTTTCAAAAATTTCGCCTGAGCATTCACTGTGTCCAGCAAACATACCGCCGAGCATTACAAAGTCAGCGCCCCCTGCAAAGGCTTTTGCCACATCGCCTGGCACCACGCAGCCACCATCAGCGCAAATGAGACCTTTTAAACCATGCGCAGCATCAGCGCATTCCATCACTGCTGATAATTGCGGATACCCTACCCCTGTTTTTTTACGGGTCGTGCAAACGGAACCGGGACCAATCCCGACTTTTACAATATCAGCGCCCGATAAAATGAGTTCTTCCGTCATTTCTCCCGTTACAACGTTTCCTGCCATGATAATTTTATCAGGAAAGGCATCGCGGGTTTGACGCACAAAATTGGCAAAGCGCTGCGTATAGCCATTGGCCACATCCAGGCAAATACAGTCAAAATCTGCATTTTTGGCAATGTCTTTTAAACGGGGTAAATCTTTATCGTTGAGGCCCGCACTTAAAAATACAAAAGGTTTTGCATTCCCATGTGCGCGCAAAAAATTTTCCAAGCGTTCAGGCGCAATAAATTTACTTAAAGCGACCATGGCTTTATGTTTCGATAAGGCTTCTGCCATCTCAAGCGTGCCAGTATGATCCATGTTGGCCGCAATAATAGGAACGCCTGTCCATACTTTTTTAGCATGCACAAAATTATAGGTCCGCTCTAACGAGACTTCCACGCGAGAGTTCAGCTGACTTCGCTTGGGGCGAATCAACACATCTTTAAAATCTAATTTGATATCTTGAACAATCGTCGTCATTTAATTTACCTTTATTTAATTCCCCTCCAGAGGAGGGGTGGCAGGCGAAGCCTGACGGGGTGGTTGAATTAGGCCTAAATAAGCCCCAACGCTTTGACGGCATCCCGCTCGCCTTTCAGCTCATCCAAGGTTTTTTGGAAAGCGGCTTTGGCAAACGGTGTATCAAAAGTAAAACCTTTCACCACTTCAAAACGCCCTGCGGTAATGCGTGAAGGGAAAGAGAAAAATAAGCCTTCATCCACGCCATAATCTCCCTTAGAGGCAATGGCTACTGAAAAAGTTTGTCCTTTGGGCGTATCATGCGTCAAAGCATACACTTCATCCACGATAGCATTAGCTGCAGAGCCGGCAGAAGAAGCGCCGCGCGCCTTGATCACAGCGGCGCCGCGCTGCTGAATCATGGGCACAAATGTTTCTTCGAGCCAGGTTTTATCAAGCACTTCAATAGCGGGTTTACCTGAAATTGTGGTGTGATAAAAATCAGGAAACTGGGTCGCAGAATGATTTCCCCAAATGATGACGGGGCTCACCTCTGTCACTGGCACACCTGCTTTTTTGGCGAGTTGATAGGTGGCACGGTTTTCATCCAGCATGGTCATGGCATAAAAATGATTTTTAGGAATACGGGGCGCATGCGTGCTGGCAATGAGCGCATTGGTATTACAAGGGTTACCTACCACAAATACGCGTACATCATCGGCTGCGTGATCGTTAATAGCCTTGCCTTGCGCCGTAAAAATACCGCCATTGATTTTTAAAAGATCGGAGCGCTCCATGCCGGCTTTACGCGGCACAGCGCCCACTGACACCACAAAATCTGCATTTTTCATCGCGACATTTAAATCGGACGTAATCGTCACTTTATTTAACAAGGGGAACGCGCAATCCTCTAATTCCATCGCAACGCCTTCTAAAGACGGCAAAGCTGCTTCCAATTCCAAAAGCTGTAATTCAACATGGGTTTCATGCCCAAACATTTCCCCTGCAGCAATGCGAAACAATAAGGCATAGCCAATTTGACCAGCTGCACCTGTCACAGCCACTTTCATGACTTTTTTTAAAGCGGGGATCGTAAAAGTTGACATAGTTATTCGGGCTCCCGATGAAAATTGATAGAGTGCGAAAAATACCCTATAATGCGCTTCATGTCAAGCATTCCATTGAGTCTCTACATCCACCTTCCTTGGTGTATTAAAAAATGTCCTTATTGTGATTTTAACTCCCATGAAAAAAAAGGGGACTTACCCGAAGCTGCTTATATTGAGCGATTATTAGATGATTTAAAGACCCAACTCAACCGCTATGACATCACCCGCCCGCTTCATTCCATTTTTATTGGTGGCGGAACGCCAAGCCTTTTTTCAGGACACAGCATTGCACGTTTACTCGACGGTGTTAATGCGCTCATGCCGATACCCAAAGACACAGAAATTACCCTGGAAGCCAACCCTGGCACCGTCGAACACGATCATTTTTCGGCTTATCAAAAAGCTGGCATTAACCGCATTTCTCTGGGTATTCAAAGTTTCAATGATGCCCATCTTGCCAAATTAGGCCGCATTCACCGAAGTGCTGAGGCCAAAAAAGCCATTGAAACCGTACAAACTTATTTTGATAACGTGAATCTTGATCTGATGTTTGGCTTGCCGGCGCAATCAATAGATGAAGGCTTAAGCGATCTTGAAACCGCCATTTCTTTTGCGCCCACGCATTTATCCTGGTATCAACTGACGCTTGAGCCAAATACGGTTTTTTACAAAGAGCGCCCACCGCTTCCTGAAGATGACGACATTGCTGAACTCTATGAACAGGGACAAATTCTGCTAGCCAAAAATGGTTTTAAAGGCTATGAAATTTCAGCCTACGCAAAGCAAATTTCAAATCGTGACTCACCTCTCCCCTTGCGGGAGAGGTCTGCCGCGAAGTGGCAGGGTGAGGGGTACTGCAAACATAATCTTAATTATTGGCGTTTCGGCGATTATCTCGGCATCGGCGCTGGCGCGCACGGTAAAATTACCCAAAATGGCCATACCATTCTTCGCACAGAAAACCCCAAACAACCGACGAGTTACTTAAAAAATATTCCTGCAAAAACGCGCACTGTGTTAGAAAAAGAATTGCCGTTTGAATATATGTTAAACCGCTTGCGCTTGCATGAACCTTTTTCATTATCAGACTGGACGTTTTATACAGGGCTCGCAGCAGATAGCATTCAGCCTTTTTTAACACGTGCCGTCAACGAAGGTTTTCTAGAATATCTTAGCGATCACACTTACCAAAAAACGCCCAAAGGCCATCTTTTTTTAAATGACTGCTTAGCCTGGCTGGCTTAGACTTTCGGCTGGAAATATATAAAGATTAAAAAAATATGTAATGCAACGAAATTTATGTTATAATTCGAAAACAGAGTCCTTGTACTCGAATCGGCTCCGTAGGGGGTTCTTTTTTAGTCATCACTAAAATAGAGTACATTGACGGCTTTCTATTTAAACTCCCATATTTTTATAATTTTGTTTGTTATTTTTTCTTTCCAACGCATAGGATCCTCTTTGTCTGCCTTATAAGAACGTGCAATTGCGCCTACTATCATATCAGCTAATTGGATCAAATTATCTCGTTTAGAATCTACGAATCGAAATTTCTTTACTTTGCCTGGTGTTAATTCTTTTCGCAAATAAGATTGTAATGTTTTTTTAAAATCTTTATCTCCGCTACCATCTATTTTGATTGATGCGTTAACCAAAATACCATCATCATATTTTATTAAATTTTTTACAAAATAGTGGTAGAAAGAATTTTTATCTGTTTTAAAATGATCGTTATAAACTGCTAATTTATTAACCACCAACACTTGGATTTTAAAATCAAAATTAGCAATTTCATCGAAAAAAATATCTCGATATTTATCACTCAGCTTGCTAAATTTAAACTCTGGTTTAACCCCTAAACTAAGACGCAAGTTTTCTATCGCCAAACTTGTGTGCTGAGCGACATCAAATGACTCAAAAATAATCATCCCAATAATAAAATAGGCTGTAGAGCCTTTGCTTAACTTAAATCCAGCACACCCGCTTTCATCTATCAATACCAACATATTTTTCTAATAAATAACTTATATCCTTATGTATTCTACGAAAAATATATTTAAAAATTAATATATAGTTTAATGTTTTTTAAATCAATATTTAAAAAGATGGTTGCTTAGACAGCGATAAATTGGTATGATTCAAAGCTGATTTATTATTGAAGGTTTTGTCATGTCCCCTGTATTTTCTGGTAGTTTCACTGCATTGGTGACCCCGTTTTTAAACACGGGGGAAATTGACTATGACAGTCTTGAAAAACTCATTGAAATGCAGCTCGGGCCTAGTCTCTGCGGCAAGAGTACCGCGACGGATGGATTGGTCTTGTTAGAAACGACTGGTGAAGGACTCGCTGTTAAATACAATGAACGCCAACGCTTTTTACAAACTGTCATTGAAATCACGGCAAAAAAAGTGCCTGTCATCGTCGGCATCAATGCGGGCAATGTGGAAATGGCTATCGATTTGGCCGAACAAGCCACACGCTTGAAAGCCGATGGACTCCTCATCAACACCCCTGCTTATGTGCAACCGAGCCAAGAAGGCCTCTATCATTATTTTGAAGGCATCGCCAAAAAATCAAGTTTACCTATTTTGCTCTATAACACACCCAATCGCACTGGCGTTGAACTGGAGTTTGACACCATCGTTCGCTTATCCTCCTTATCGGCTATCGCAGGACTCAAAGAGGAAGATGATGACTTAAATAAAATGTTCGCGCTGACGGAGACCTGCCCCAGCCATTTTAGTTTATTCACCGGATTAGATTCACAAGCTTTATACTGCATTAAAGCTGGCGGTAATGGCCTTATTTCAACGGCTTCGAATCTTTATCCCGCACTCATGCAATCTCTCATACATATGATGCTTGATGATCCCAATTCAGCAGTCGATCTGCATCATTTACTCATCCCCCTTTATGAAGCCCTACATATTGAAAGTACGCCTGCGCCCATTAAGTTTGCCTTAAGTGAAATGGGGCTGATTAAAAATATCCTTCGTTCTCCTCTCAGCCCTTTGAGCACTGATGCGGCCATCATTTTGGGCCGTCTCTTAGATCAAAGCCTTTCACTCACGGAAGAAAACCATGAAAATCATTAATATCTGTCTTTTATCTTTACTCCTCACGAGCTGCGCTTTGGTAGGCATACGCAATCGTGATAGCGATTATAAACAAAGTCAAACGACGCCTTATTTAACCATCCCTAAAAATATTTCACCTGCCAATGTCGATCAATACCATCGCATTCCTGCAACATCAGGACAAGCACAAAAAAATGAACTGATTGTGCCACCAGGCCAAAGCTTTACAGAAACCGAAGCGACACCTAAAAACATTCCATTATCTGGTAACCTTATCACCAATGCTGAAAGCAGTCTCGAATTGCAAATTACCGGAAACACCAAAGCAGTTTATGCTAATCTTAAAAACACGTTAAGCACTTTAAAATATTCAGTCATAGGCACTGACACCAAAAATGGTTTGATTTCTTTCAAGACCAATAAAGGTAATAATTACCAGCTCAGTATTGCAGATGCCGATCCGCTGCTTTTAGTCACGCTCATCACTAGCAATGGTGATCCCGCTGATAACAGCACAGCTAAAATAATATTAACTGCTTTACAAAAAGGGTTACGTCAATAATGATCGCCATCGATAAATTGCATACAGCCAGTTTCGATGTCGATGCCCAAAAAACCTTTACAACGCTTTGCCCCACAGAGTTACCTGTTCCCGAGGGCGATCGCATTGCAGAGTCGCTCAATGCCCAAGCACAGTTCGCACGTTATCGTGTAGGGTCCAAAGATGCACACAGTCCCAAAGCGCTATGGGTCGCTAACGAAAAAAATCCAGTGTTCTCTCCTATTGCTGGAATTGATATGGATATCCATTGGCCCGTACATGCCGTGCCAGGTACGCTTGGTTTTGAACTGCTTGAAGGTCTGCCTCATCCTCGTGAATATGATTTTTTTGTATGGAAAGGCATAGAGCCTGATATGCATCCTTATGGCGCCTGCTATCACGATTTTGCTGAAACATTAAGCACAGGACTGATTGAATTTTTGCGAAGCAAAAAAATCGATACAATCATTGTCGGCGGTCTTGCACTGGATTATTGTGTAAAAACCACTGCGCTGCAATTACTGCGCGCAGGCTTTCGTGTGATCATCAATTTATCGGCAACCGCTAGCATTGCGCCTGAAACGGAAAACGCCGCAAAAAAATTACTTAAAGAAGAAGGTACAATTTTTATTGAAGGGCTTGATGAATTACAATGTTCATCACCTCTCCCCTTGCGGGAGAGGTCGGCGCCGCAGGCGACGGGTGAGGGGTAAATGTTAACCTCACTTCTCGATACCGACCTTTATAAAT
>JBILMY010000119.1:0-4005 GCA_044375265.1 Gammaproteobacteria bacterium
CCACAGGATTGCTCTTAAAATTCGCTACGGTCGTCGTTCCTCTGTCATGCCCTGATAAATATACTTGATAATGATGAATACCTTCACTGGCATCTAAGGGAACAGTATAAGATAATGTTACCTCACATGCCGTTGAATAAGAATAAATAGTACTGCAACTATTTTGCATAATTGTAAAACCAGAATTCCCCTTCACACCGTCAATTTCTGCAGAAGCTGGGACTCCATTGGGCGTATAGGCATGGGTGAAAGAAAAGGCTGAGAGCTGCACAGGAATAGTCACGACATCGCCTGCCTTGCCAGTATAACTTTGCGTGGGCGCTGTTATGGTAAAACTACCGTCGGCTAAAGCAACGCCTTTGAAAATAAGGCTTGCTAATAAAATCTGTAATAAACTGAATGCTAATCTTTTCATAATCCCAATATATCCTATATAACTATTGGAATAATTTTAGCAAAAGAAGATTAATGGAATATTAATACAACATTAACTCTTTAGGCTTATATCGACTTGCTTGGGAACACGAGAACTTTAATAAATTTATACCCCAAAGATTTGTTCCATGAAGCATAACGACCGGATAAAACAAAGTAAGTCAGCCCATTTGCATGAAAAATATCTAATTTTTCAGGAATCATATTCTCATAATAATAAGGTGCATCAAGGTGACGTGGCATAAAAGAATAAACTTTCCAGCTCGCCCCATCATCTTCACTGATGTGAAGCGCGCCTGCATCAGAAATCATCGTAGGGTCTTCTGCGCTCGTTGGTTTTGCCTGACTTGATCCAAGCATCATGCTTCCTGTAAAGAAAACAAGGGTATGCGGTGCTGTTTTAACATCATCACTTTCAACCGGAACAAATCCAAAATTATAAAGACTTAAGTACTGATTAATACTCTCTGAAAAACTAAATCTTGTTAATGAAGGATTCACGGCATCAGTGGGAATTCGAATCCAGGTGCTTCCATCATCATTACTCTCATCAATTTCTGTATTATCAGAATAATACCCAAAAGGCAGATGAGTAGATTGAAAGAAATACTGATCGCGATTCATCGTACCCTTAATGACATTGAATACAAAAATCTTACCTTCAGGATTCACATAAATTTTAGCATTTTCACCAATATGATACGCAGGATCATTCATGATGCTACTGACAGCCATTGTGTTTAAACGCAGCTCTGAATTTTTCGCTAATAAATCCGAGGCGCTTTCGAAAGAAAAAACATCATTTTTTCCCTGCGACATATAGATATGATAAGTATTCGTTGTACTATCTGTACACGTCACATAGAGCCGTTCATCTTGGGTCAGCTGCATCCCAATAATATGACTGCAACTAACGCCCACAGGATAAACCTCTGCAGAAATAAAGCTGGGTGAAGTCCCATCATTTTTATCTTGCACTTTAATCACTCTAATTTCTGTTGTGATCGGTGCCTCTGTTGTTTTTTCAGCAACGAAAATTGTTTTGAGATCGCCTGTTTGACGCACAAGCATCGATTCAAAGACAGGCGGCACTAATATTCCATTTTTCGTATCATAAAGCACTTGATTTTTAACATTTCGTAGCACAAAATAATTGACGAGCGTATTTTGAGGGTTTTTGTATTGTCCTCCTCCAGTTAAAACAATATACGGCGCTCCTTTTTCATCTAGAGGCGTTCTTTCAAGGTCGATAAATTTTTCATTATAACTTGCGTCCGCTTTAAAATAACTTTGATTTCCCCATGTTATTTTGGCCACATCATTTTGGATAACCTCTGCTTCATTCGTCAGGGTATAAAGTGTATCTGCAACACTATTTGTATTTGTTGAATCAGTCCCTTGTTGATAGGGCATTTGACGCGCAGTATAAACTAATTTGAAGGGATGCGCCGCATCGCTATTATCAATGACAAAATGCTCTGCCATCGTACCGCCTAAAATAGCTTTATCGACTGCTAAGGCAGAATCGTAGCCCCAAGCAGCTGTATTTTCATGACTATTTTGCCAAGTCATAAATGGAACATCCTTCACCTGCAAAGGCGCATCAATCGTATAAGATTTTTCTGCCGGACCAAAATTGAAGTGGAAATCAAAATTCAAGCTCAGTGATTTTTGTTGTACCGACTCAGAAAACTTATCATAAAAAAAGACTTGAACATAGCACTTTCCATTCGCCGTTAATGTGCCTCTTAAAGTATTATCTTTAAAACAATTATTCACAGCACCTTCGTTTATTTTTGTATTATCGTATCCTAATGTGGATCCGTAAAAAAACTTTCCGGTCTCGTTTTTTGGCAAAGAATAGGTAAATTGAAGATCGAGCGGTTTAGCCCCGATATTTTTCAGTACATAAAGAAAGGTTAATATACCCTTCGGATTCGTTGAAGCACCGCGCGGATCTCCTTGCATTGTTGTCTGATTTTGAAGGGGCTCTTTTTCGAATCTCAGATCGCCGACTGTTTTTAAATCAAGCGTTTTATTTTGAAGGACACTATTCCCACTGGATTCTGCAGAAACTTCAATAGAAGCAACATCTGGCACATAATCCATGCGTTTAAATTGGTAGGCAAAACCGAATTGACAGCTTTGTCCTGCTGAAAGGCTTGTGCCGCAAGTATTTTTTTCGAAGGCTATTTCTTTATTATTTAATTTAACGGTAATATTTTTAATATCGGCAGAAACAGGTAAATCAATATTGCTAAGTTCATAAACATAATGTCCTTCCGAATCAAATGTTTTATCTGTGCTGTCTGTATCAACGCGTGTTAAAACAAGTCCCGATAAAGTTTTGACAGTAATATTTTTTGATAAGCTGTCACTTAATTTTTGACCCCAAGATGTTTGTGCATGAACACTGATTGAAAAAATATGTGAGTCCATTGTTTCACTACTATTTAGCGGTTTATAAGTAAAAGCAATTTCACAACCCTCTCCTTCGAGTGAGGTATTTTCCGCGCAATTATTTTGCGTGATCGTCACATTTCTTTCACCGGATTGAACCAGTGTTCCATCTAAATTTAAAACAACATTATCTGAAAGCGTTAAAGCCTTTGTGCCTGTGTTTTTTACTCTGAAAGTATAATTTTCAGGATAGCCTACATTGACGGTAGTATTTCCGTTCGCACTCAAACTTAAATTTTGCGAGGGAATATCAAAACGACTCACCGTCACGCCAAAATTGCGTGGATAGGAATAAACGTTTACACTATTTTCAATACCAGACACTTGTATACTCAAATAATCATTTGCTGAAAATGCAGCAGGATCTGCTAAATCTGAAGCTGCAATATAGCGCATAGAAAAGGTGCAACTTTCTCCTGGGGCAAGCGAAACCGCGCACGTTTCCTGCGGTAAAGTAATTTCTGCATTAAGCGTAGAGGGTGAAAGCAATTTTTCTTTGATATCACTGATGGTAAAGTTGCTATTATTTTTCACTTCAAATGAAAAATCTTTGGCTTCCCCTAAAAAAAGACTGGCACCTTCTTGAGAGGATGCAATACTTAAATCCATTGGGCTTGGATTTGGCATCATTACCATAACCTCTAAATCCGATTCTACTTTAACAGCGCCCTTATTTGTACTCGCGCTAATTTTAACAGTGTGATTTCCTAAGTCGCCTTCACCCGGTGTATACGTCAATGAAAACTCGCAAGAACTGCCCACAGGAGAGTCGCAACTTTTTTCTGTTTGTTTGACTTCCAAGCCTGATAAGGCTGGAATGATAATAGATACAGGACTTAAGGTGTTCCCTGATTTTTCAGCTACACGGTATTTAAACTCTACCGTGCTTCCTACAGTAATCGTCGCCCCACGACTGTCTTGGCGACTAAGCGTTAATCCTTCATCGCTAGGGGTTACAGCAGAAGTGACTTCAATTGCGATATCCACAGGATTGCTCTTAAAATTCGCTACGGTCGTCGTTCCTCTGTCATGCCCTGATAAATATACTTGATAATGATGAATACCTTCACTGGCATCTAAGGGAACAGTATAAGATAATGTTACCTCACA
>JBILMY010000120.1:0-3998 GCA_044375265.1 Gammaproteobacteria bacterium
GCTGCCATTTTTTAGCGAGTTTCACCTTAGGCGCTTTATTTTTCTTCACCCCTTTTACCACTGTACTCACGAGTCTTGGCATGCAATCTTTATTAACATTTTTGATTCAGCAAAGTAAATTTAGCCATTTTAATTCACCCCGAACAGTGATTCGCCAACATTTTTTTGCAACACAGCATGCCTTAACGTATCAATGTTTGGAAGAAGATACCGTATCTGACTTACCTATTGGCGCTATTAATGAAGAATTTGTCACTGAATTACAAATGCTGGTCACCGATTTAAAAGAAAAAAACAAACGCAGTTTGGTTCAAAGAACTGTAAGTATCCTCAGTAGTTTCCCTGGCGTCAGTGCAATCAGTATTTTCATATTATTTTTAAGTCTCTTGCCTTTTTTAACGCCGGAAGAACAAGATTCATTAATTGTCACTTGGTTTAAATCTTTTTTATTTAGCCTCTTTATCTGGATAGAATTTTTTTCAGCTTCTGTGTATTTTCAAAAGCCACGACAACTTCGCTAAGCATTCTCTCATGCGATTTATTGTTCTGCCATTTTTCTTGGGCATTCTTTTTACGTTATCGTTGAAAGTATTGTGGTCGGTGTGGGTGATTGCAAGTATTGTTGGTTTTTTATTATTGCTATATGTTTGCACGTCATTCCCGCGCAGGCGGGAATCCAGGGGCCCATGGACCCCCGTTTTCACGGGGGTGACGGAACAAGGCCTTATATTATTCCTCGGCATACTTTATTGCACACTGTTTTCTCAACATATTCTACAGCATCGTTTAACAGACACCCAAAACAATCAAGTTCAAACGATAGCAGGTAAAATTATTTCTATCCCCATTCAAGAAGGCGATATCACCGAATTTATTTTTCAAAGTACAAAACCTGCCCTGCGTGTGAAGCTTGACAGTTATGACGCGACGCAACATTTTTCGGCAGGAGCTACTTGTACCCTACTCGTTAAAATCCATCAACCCCATAACTTTTCGAATCCCGGCTCGTTTGATGAAGAAGGCTTTTTCTTTTCACAAAAAATCATGGCGCAAGGCTATATTAAAAAACTTATTGACTGTAAAGAAAAAACAGGTTTTGACTTATCCCTACTTCCATTGCGCGAAAAATTATTTGAACGTATTGAGTTATCGCTGAAAAACTCACCCTATCGCGCCATGATTGAAGCACTCACAGTAGGTATTAAAAATAATATTACCGCAGAACAATGGCTAGTGATGCAAAAAACAGGCGCCAATCATTTGATGGTCGTGGCCGGCCTTCATATCGGCATGTTATTTGCGATTATTTTTTTCATGCTGCATTTTCTTGTACGCCGCATACATTTTATCACCTTACAAAAACCCGCTTTTGAAATTGCTGCTTATGGCGCGTTTGTGACGAGTTTGTGCTATGCACTCCTCGCAGGATTTTCTATTCCCACACAGCGTGCTTTTATCATGATGAGCGTTTTTTTAGCTGGGCTTTTTTTAAGACGTCATATTCCATTGGGTATGGCTTACGCTACTGCACTTTTTTTTGTATTGCTATTCAATCCTTTATCACCCTTAGATATTGGCTTTTGGCTTTCTTTCAGTGCAGTGGGCAGTATCTTATATGCCATGATGGGGAAAATTCACTCTAATAAATGGCATCATTTAACCAAGCTCCAATGGATCGTTGCCTTGGGTGTGATGCCCGCCACCATCGCTCTTTTTCAAAATGCCTCTCTCATTGCACCGATCGCCAATGCCATCACTATTCCACTCGTAGGATTTATTGCAGTGCCGTTAAGTTTGCTTGGCGCATTTTGCAGCTTTTTTTCGCTCTCCTTGTCGCATACACTTTGGTGGCTTGCGAGTAAAATAATCGCAGGCGTATTTTGGATCTTAAGCCATTTGGCAACCCTGCCTTTTGCCTCACATAGTCTTGCACTCACGCCAATAGCCATGATAAGTCTGATTTTAATGATTGCACTATTACTGGCGCCTAAAGGATTTCCTGCCAAATATTTAAGTCTTTTTTTAGGCTTGCCACTGTATTTTTCACAGCCACCTGCTATTGCCCTGGGACAAGCCAAATTAACGCTGCTTGATGTGGGCCAAGGATTATCAGCGGTGGTTGAAACTGCGCACCACACACTGGTGTTTGATACCGGTGCAAAATTTAGTCCCGAATTTGATTTAGGTAGCGCCGTTGTCGTTCCTTTTTTACGCACCGAAGATCGCCCTGTTATTGATACCCTCGTGATAAGTCATGGTGATAATGATCACATTGGCGGCGCCCATTCTCTCATAACTCTGTTAACCGTCAAAAATATTTTAACCAGCGTGCCTGATCGTTTTCCCCATCAAGCCACTTTATGTCTTGCAGGCATGCAGTGGCAATGGGATGGTGTAAATTTTGCGTTTTTATATCCGACAAAAAATGATTTGGGACAAGATAACAACAGCTCTTGCGTACTCAAAATTACGGCAGGCAATGAATATATTTTACTCACAGGCGATATTGAAAAAAGCGCGGAAGATAGGCTTTTATTGCGCAGTGAAGATATACATAGCACAATCATTGTTGCACCGCATCATGGCAGTAGCACCTCTTCAAGTCCTTTATTTTTAAAAGCCGTATCGCCGAGTGTCGTTCTATATCCTGTAGGTTATTTAAATCGCTATGGATTTCCGGATGCCGATGTAGTTGCGCGCTATAACGCATTAAACACAAAAAGCTATCGTAGTGATAAGAATGGCGCCATCACCATCACGATTGGCAATAACTTATCTTTACACCCTGAAACATATCGCGAGTCTCACTGGCGTTTTTGGATGACCCAATAAGTTAAGGTCAGCATCGAGCCCATGAGTAAACAGGCAACGCCATTATGCATGACGGCAATGGGCAAGGGTAAAAGCAGCGCCACATTGAGGATCCCTAAAATAAATTGTAGGGTCACAAGACTGATAATCAAGCACATCAGTGAGCGAAGCCCAGTTGCTTTTTTTAAGCGCAACGTCACAAGCGTTAAAATAAAAAGATATAAAATAGTTAACACGCCGCCGATTCGATGAAACATTTGAATGGTCATCTTGCCTTCATAACTCACGTCTTCAAAAGGTTTCCACCATTGAAAAGCTTGTTTAATATCCCACACAGGCATGCTCATGCCATGGCATAAAGGAAAGCCCGGACATACCAGCGCGGCATAGTTGGTGCTAGTCCACGCGCCTAACGCCACTTGAAAACAGACAATCACAAAGCCGAAAAAAACTACTGTTTTAAAACCTGGTGAAAAAGAAGCGCTCTTTTCTCTTTTATTTTCCTTCACAATCATACTTGTTAACAGCAATAAAGAAAATAAGGTAAAACCACCCAGTAAATGTCCCATAACCACCATCGGCATGAGTTTTAAAGTGACCGTCCACGCGCCTAACGCCGCTTGAAAGAAAATGAGTCCAAATAATAAAATAGGTAAGACTATCGGTAAATGATAATTTTTACGACGGAAAAATCCGATGCCAGCAATGATGATCGTTAAGAGCGCTAAGCTCCCTGCAAAATAGCGATGTACCATTTCAATCCAGGCTTTATCCGCTTCAACCGGTTGTGTAGGATAAGCCTTATCTGCGAAAGCCAGCGCAGTTTGCGACGTCGGTACTGTGATGTGCCCATAACAACCAGGCCAATCGGGACACCCGAGCCCCGCACCTTTGAGACGTGTATAGGCGCCGAGCAGTACCACCACAAAAGCAAGGATGGTTGTAAAAGCAACGAGGTAAAAATAAGCGTTTTTTTTCATATTATATTCCTATTAAAAATCCCCTCTTAACAAGAGGGGTCATCGGCAAAGCCGATGGGGGAGATTTATAAAGCAGCAACACCCAATAAATCCCCCAGTCGACTACGTCGACAGCCCCCTTGTTAAGGGGGCAGAAAACATCAACCAATCTGCGACACCTTCAATAATTTCGTCAAATCTTTTTTCAGGGGCCGCGGCGCTAAGTTT
>JBILMY010000121.1:0-3990 GCA_044375265.1 Gammaproteobacteria bacterium
ATCCGCTTCTAAAGGAATGCCTAAATAAAGAGAGAGTTCGGCCTTTCCTGTAGGAGACAATCCCTGTAAAGATTTTCCAAGATTTTCTTTTAAGGGACTTGTGAACATAATCGTAAAGGCGTCTTTTAATTCGTTAATTTGTACCAATGCATTCACCTTCACCACAGGCGCACGTACCAAATCAGGAATATCGACGATCAAATGTTGAATAGGTTGATTTTCGATTTTACCTTTAGTCGCTTCTAAATGCATACTGACACGATGAAAAATCAAGGTTGCATCCATCGCCGTTACGTCTGGCCAATCTGTACCATAATGAATATCGGCATTATAAAGTTTCGTGCTAACTAAAAATTGGCCTTGACGATCGCTATAAGGAAAATCTTTCACGTTACCTGAGACTAAAAATTGACTCTGCAAAGAATCTCCACTAACAAAGGCCTCAGAAAGCCAGGTGTGCAAGCCTTTGGGCAAAGTTAAGGGGAGATAATTTTTAAGACGTGATAAATCTTTTTCATCCACTTGTCCAAAAATAGCCATACTGGCTGCGCGACGTTTAGGAAACACGAAATGTGCATTGGCCGATACCGCTAACGTATCATCATTAAGCGCAAGATCGACTATATCTATGGTAGATTGATTGGCTAAACGCTGCCACTGTACCTTCATTTGCAATGTATCGAGATTTAAAGGCTCTACAAACATATTCATATCTGCCAACGTCACATTCGAGCCTTGTAAATTCATTTGCCCCATACGATCGGTCGTTTTAATCACACCTGCCAATCCAGAAATATGAGTATTTTGGTAATGAAATGCCAATGAGTTAAAGTCCGTTTCCAGATAAAAATGATGCGTTAAGTCACTTAGGCGTCCTTGATGAGTGAAATAAATATGATTAAAAACACCATCAGGCTCATACGTTTTTAAAAAATTTCGTACGGTTTTTGGCACGTCGGTCAAATTTTCTAAAAATATATTGATATCACTTAAATTAAGATAATCCATTTTCAATAGAAGATCAGCATTATCAGAAGCAGTATTTTTCACATAAATATCAAAAGCTGTTTTTTTCCAACTGTGTTCATCAAAGGTGGCTTTAATGTTATCACCGCTCAGCTCAAACGTATTGCTCTCTAGGCGCTTTAAATATAAATCTGCCGCTAAATTATTGATCACAAAATAGCGATGATCGCTTAATGCTTCTAATTGGACATTGGATAAATCAAATTCAGTTGTGATATCGGTTATTTTTCCTTGCTCAAAAGTGGCCCATAATTCTCCACTGAGTTTTCCTTTTTTTAAATCAAACCCGTGAAAATTTTGTAAAAAAGACAACGGCAATAAATTCAGTTTTTTGACGCTACTGTAAAAAAGAACTTTATTATCGTTTATTGGATTTCCATCGCCTTCAAAGTGTAAAGCAATAGCGATAGGATTTTTTTCTGCAGGTGAAAAATTAACGATACCCCGAAGATCATGCGTTTGACCTTCATTGGCAAGCAAAAGTCCCACGTTATAAAGAGAGTATAATTTTCCTTGCTTATCTTCAAAACTCACATTAATATGTTGTAGTTCCAGTCTCGGCATCGTCAATAAAAATTGAAAAGGTGCATCATTATTTGCCTGGCTCGATTTCCCCTGCTTAAATACCACACCATTGATCGTCAGTTGCCCCTCACCTTCAACCACACGTAGCGTACTGCCTTCCGCGCTCACTTGATGAACTACCCATTGTTTTTTTAAAAGACTTTGTATAGGAGAGAGACTGGCGCTCAACGTATCAACATTGATAAATGTATTGGATTTTTCTGATAGCGCAATACTCACGCCTTGCAATTGCAATGCGGGATAAAAAGATTGCCACCCTACGCTTACTGAATCGATGGTGACTTTATGGTGGAGAAGTGTTGTCAGCGTATTTTCAAAAGATGTTTTTTGCTTGGCTGCAAAAGGCGTGGCTAAGAAGGTAAGCGAGTATATTGCTGCAAATGCTACCATGAGTCCCGCCAATCCATAAAATAGTTTTTCGACTATTTTTACAAAAATGACAAGCCATTTATTCATGGTATTTACGCAAAATAAAATCAATCCAGGGATAGATAATTGCAGTCGTTATGATGGGACTCCAAAATAAAACAGACGCTTTGGGCAGATTGTCGGTTAGCCCTAAAATCAAATAAATACACAAGAGATAAATAAAAGCAAAACACCCCATCGCAAGGCTTTTTTGTAAAATTGGCGAAAGTCGAAGTGGTCTTTGCAATTTTTCAGCCAAATAACTCACCATAATCAGAGGCAAAGCATGCATTCCTATCAGTGAACCCCCAAAGATATCTAATAAAATACCTAAACAAAATGCCGTATAAATACCCACACGATAATCCAGTGCAATAATCCAATATAACAGTACCATCATCACCCACAGGGGTTTCATCCAATTAAAGAGCGCAGGCATGGGCAGTAAAGTTAATAAGATCGCCAGCGCAAAACTGATGAGGAGTGGTTTTAAAGAAAGTGGTTTTTCTGTCATGAAGCTTTCTCTTTTTTAAGTAAAAGAAGGGGCGCTTTGGATTCCCACAATAATAACACTAAGTCACTGTGTGCTAAGTTGGCTTCCGGCGTCACTGTGATCTTTAAAAAGGCTTGGCCTACTTTTTTATCAATGCTCGCAACAATTCCCACGGGATAGCCAAAGGGATATTTTAAATCAAGGCCTGAACTCATCAGCGCATCCCCTACGGCAATATTTCCGGTTTGTGGAATATTTTCTAAAGACAATACATTATTATTTCCAGAACCTTGCAAAATACCTCGCAGACCACTTCTGACATCTTCCACGGCAATGCCCGAACGCGGGTCACTAAGCAGCATCGCGCGACTCGACAAGGGCGTGACGCTAATAATTTGTCCCATGATGCCTTTGGCATCGACAATCGCTTGCCCTACGTAAATATGCTTATTACTGCCTTGATCGAGCAACACTTCTTGCACGAAAGGATCAGCGCTCACCGCCAATACTTTGGCCACTAAAATATTCTTATCTGAATCCGTTTGCGTATCAACTAAATTTCTCAGCGCCGCATTTTGATTTTTGAGCGCCGTCAATTCCTGTAATTTTGCATATAATAAAATTTGCTCTGCTTTTAGTTGCGTATTTTCTTCGATCAAATTTTGCTGCGCTGACAGGTTGCGGCTGACCCAATCAAAGAAAGACAGCGGCGCACTCACGATATATTGCACAGGGTAAACGGCCATATTCAATAGCGATTTAGGATAAGCCAAATAAGGTGTATTACCATCTAAAAAAATAAGCCCAATCGATAAGAGTGAGAAGAAAAGGACTCTCAGCCCTGTTATAGGACCTTTACTAAAAATACGGCGGCTAATGATCGCCTCCTGTAATAACCAGCGCGCAATGGCCAATAATATGGGCAATACACGCAGTTAATTTTTTGGTATAAGGAATATGTAAAAATTCATTGGGACCATGCGCATTGGATTCAGGACCTAAAACGCCTGTGACTAAAAATTGCGCGCTTGGAAACTCTTTTCCTAAATAACCCATGAAAGGAATGGTTCCACCTTCACCCATATGCAGCACATCTTGGCCAAAATAGATTTGGGAAGCTTCTTGATATAAACCTTCAAGCGCAGGTGATAATTTTTTGGCATTCCAGCCATCCGTCGCTTCACCTCCAATGGTCACAGAGATTGAAGCGCCATAAGGCGGCTCGGCTTCGAGTAATTGTTTAATCGCAAGCACGGCTTTTTGGCTATCGCAAGTGGGCGGAAAGCGAAATGATAAATTCAGCGTGGTAAAGGGGCGCAATACATTGCCCCCAGTTTCAATAGACGGTAACCCATCCACGCCAACCACTGTGAGCGAAGGCTTCCAAGTGCGTGCAAGCATGGCTTCAAAAACATCCGGATTCGCGGGCAACATATTTTCTTCAAAACGAAAGGCTTCAAAAAAATCCGCACCTAATT
>JBILMY010000008.1:0-13801 GCA_044375265.1 Gammaproteobacteria bacterium
CGCTCGCCAATTGGGCTGTGCCTGCTTATATCAGCATTGCGATCGTGGTGGCGTATTTCATGGTGAAATACCATTATAAAAAAACATACATTGCGCTCATGAGTCTGAGCATTCTTTTATTGTGTTTACTGCGCTTTCCGTTTTTATTCCCGCTGCCCGGTAATGCGGTGATGATTTCAAAATTTTTAGGTTATTCTGAACTCTTTTCACAAGTGGCGCCGCTTGAAAAAGCAGGGGAACCTATCATTGCCAATTCCATTCAAGTGGCTTCAGAAGCGGCATTTTATTTGCCTGGCCGGCCTGAGACGTATATTTTAGATGACTGGCGTGAATATCAATTTTGGAGCGCAGATCTGGAACAAGCGATTTTATCAGGAAAAATAAAATCAGGGTTATTTGTCGTCGATCCGGCTGACGATCAAGATGTTAGCAAATATTTTAAAAATAAAATACTCTTAAAAACCGTGACGTATCAAGGACGCTGGGATACAAAAACATTAGACATTTATCGGGTGTGGAACCAATAAGGTGAAGTGCAATGTTTAAAAAATTCTCTATTTTTTTATGTCTCAGCGCAGCGACATTTATAGTCAATGCGGCTTCCCTCTCTCAAGAACGATTCATTGTAATTTCAGATATTCACTTAAAAACCGCACAAACGAATGCAATGGACATTGATCCGAAAGGAACCAGTAGACAAAATGATTTGGATTTAAATACCTCAAAAGCACTTTTTAGTTTGATTGCGCCTGCTATACAAAAGCTTCATCCGGATTTTATTTTAATTACCGGGGATATTGCAGGACATAGAATCATCACTCAAAGCAAAGCGACTGCACAAGATGAAAAGACTGTTTTTCAAAGCCTTAGCACTTATTTTCCTGCTATCCCTGTTTTTTATGTGTTTGGGAATAATGATTCTTTGCAGAATGACTATGGCGCTTTTACAGAAGCGGGCAATTCACCTTTCAAAATTGCTGTGGCCTCAGGTTGGAAAGATGGCTTTTTATCAACAGGTGCTTTTTGTAAAAATCATAGTGCTCCTTGTTTAATAGAAGAAAATAAACAAGAGGGTTACTACAGTGCACAATTGACCCAGCAGTTAAGATTGATTGGGCTCAATAGTGTAGCGTTTGCAGTTCAAGGCCCAGATAAAAATACAGCCGTTCGAGAATTGGCTTGGCTACAGCAGAGCTTAGCTGCTGCGCAGAAAGCCCATCAATCCGTACTCATCGCCATGCACATTCCTTTTGGGAAAAATCTTTATGATGGCACGCCCTTTTGGGATCCGTCCATAGAACAATCTTTTTTAGCACTGTATAAACAGTATCAGGCAACGATTACAGGGGTACTGGTGGGGCATACGCATATGGAAGAATTAAAGCTTATTCAAGACAATCATCAAACCATTGGCGCGGAATATTACACGGCAGGGCTTTCCACTTCACATGGGAATTCGCCGTCATTCAAATTATTTAGCTTTTCAAAAGAAGCTTCAACACCTTGGCAATTCAATAATTATACGACGTATGAAATTCATGAAACGTCCAATCATTCTTTAACGCTTGGCGTAGCGTATGATTTTAAGTATTATTATGGTGCGCTTTCAAAAGTGACGCTTAAAGCCCTTGAAAAGCGTTATACGGTGGATAATCCGCATTTCAATGTGATGCTTACCCATCCTGAAGGTTTAGTGGTTAATTTACCTTAAAGCAGGATTAACCGCACAGAATGTGGTTGATAGCCAGATATTCTTGATAGCGCGTTTTGCGCGGATTGCTTCGGCCAGAAGGAAAATCAGCCAAGAAATAACGATCTTCAGTCTCCAGGGAAATCATCTTTTTATGTTCGCCTTTTAATAAAGCTTGTACAGCTTCATAGCCCATCATGGAAGCCACTTTGCGATCATAAGCACTGGGTTTTCCGCCACGTTGTGTGTGGCCTAAAATACAGACTTTATATTTGACACCTGTTTTTTCTTCAATGTCTTTGGCGAGTTGAAAACTCCAGCCCGGCTCTGTGGCTTCAGCCACGACAATGATAGAGCCCATTTTAAGCCGACGTTTATGGAGAATATGTTCAATGACACCGCTGGCGGAATGTTCGACTTCGGGCAAAATAATATATTCGGCGCCACCGGCAATACCGACATCGAGCGCTAAAAAGCCCGAGAAATGCCCCATGACTTCGACCAAGAAATTATTACTGTGGCTAAAGGCGGTATCACGAATTTTATCGATGGCTTCCAGCGCCGTATTACGCGCGGTATCAAATCCAATCGTGTAAGTTGTTCCCGTAATATCATTATCGATGGTGCAGGGAATGCCGATAACTGCGATATCCACTTCATTTGATAATAAGGAGGCCCCATAAAAACTGCCATCGCCGCCTAAAATAATCAAGCCTTCAATACCATGCGCGCGAATATTGGCAATGGCTTTTTGTCGCACAGCGGCTTCTTTAAATTCAGGATAACGTGTGGTTTTTAAAATGGTGCCGCCGCGTTGAATACAGTTAGCGACATCTTGAGTCGTCATTTCACGAATATTATTTTCGACAAGACCTTTAAAGCCTTCTTGAATGCCTAAGACTTCCATGCCTTCTGCAATAGCAGTACGCACGATCGCACGGATCGCGGCATTCATGCCTGGCGCATCACCGCCAGAAGTGAGTAAGGCTATTTTTTTCATAAAATATTAGTAAAACACCCCTCTTAATAAGAGGGGAAATCGGCGAAGCCGATGGGGGAGATTTATAAAGCAGTAATTAAAAATAAATCCCCCAGTCGACTATGTCGACAGCCCCCTTGTTAAGGGGGCATTTAAATTCATAAAAATCAAGTTGACCGATAAGCCGGGTTCTGTCGTGAGCAATCATTCCTCTGGGAGCAGACTCACGCCTGCCCTCTAGCGATCGACCCGATTGTACAGCGCGAGCAACGCTGTTAAATATTGCTATTTGTTACAACCCTATTTGATCTTGCTCCAAGTGGGGTTTACCCTGCCAAATTTGTTACCAAATTTGCGGTGCGCTCTTACCGCACCGTTTCACCCTTACTGCTTTCGCAGCGGTTTATTTTCTGTTGCACTGGCCGTCAATGAAAAAATTCACTGCCCAGACGTTATCTGGCACTCTGCTCTATGGAGCCCGGACTTTCCTCGATTGTAAAAAATTACAAGCGCGATTGCTTAGTCAACTTGACGTGTCATTATAAGCTAATTGCCTTAGCCTTTCAAGGCACTTCGAATGTCTGTAGAAGATAAGCTGTTTTCAGGATTATCAAGTAAAAAATAGCTTCCCGCAGGCGAGGCTAAAAAAGCTTCACGTGTGTTGGCGCGTGTAAAAAAAGCTTCTGCTTCACTTTGATAAAGATAATGCGGACGCTTTGCGACAATGAGATTGGTGAGCGCAGCCAATTTTTTGACATCGCGCCAGGTGGCTATCTGATTCCAGACATCCATGCCAATGATGAAGGCAAACGACTCGCCTGGAAATTCTTTTTTAAGTGAGACAAGCGTATCAAGCGTATAGGAAATTTTATCACTATTGATTTCACGTCTGTCGATAATGAAAGGGTAAATCACCTCTCCCCTTGCGGGAGAGGTCGAGAAATCCGAAGGATTTCGAGGGAGAGGGGTACCAAATTCCTTTAATTTTTCTTCTATTAATCGTACCCGCTCGTCATCTGAAAAATGAAACACTTTACCATCCGGATGTTTGCCGCAAGGAATAATCCGTATGGCAGAAAGTCCTAGTTTTTCAAAGGCTTCCAAGGCAATTTGAATATGCCCTTCATGAATCGGATCAAAACTACCGCCTAATACGCCTTGCATGACTTATTCCTTTAGGATAATTTTATCGACGGATGCGTGGATATCGCCAGCGTGTGTGATAGCAACAAAGTGATCATGTACATGAAGATTGTTGACTGAAGTAATCAGCTTATCGTCTTTTTTCAAAATCACATAACCGCGTTCCAGTGTAGCCATTGGGCTTAAGGCACGCAGTTGCTTTTCTAAATAGCTTGCCTGTGTTTTACGATCGCTCAAAAAAACCAGCATGCTGCGCAGCAATCGTTTCTCTAGCTCTTGCGTTTCTTCTTTCAAAAGTTCCAATTGTTTTTTCGGATGAATAAGACGTTTCGATAAATTCTGTAAAGCCAATTGTTTTTCTTTGAGAAGCGAGAGAATATTTTTTTGTATTTTAAGGGAAAAGTGATCTATTTTTTGCAGCAGTGAAAACCTATCGGGGCTGGCCATTTCTGCGGCCGCGGAAGGCGTAGGCGCTCTTAAATCCGCGACAAAATCGGCGATGGTAAAATCCACTTCATGGCCCACGGCGCTGATGAGTGGGATCGCACTTTGTGAAATATCGCGCGCCAGCGCTTCATCATTAAAGGCAAATAAATCTTCGAGCGATCCGCCGCCACGGGCAAGAATTAAAAGATCACATTCTTGCCGGGAATTGGCGAGCGCTAAAGCTTTTCGAATCAGAGCAGGTGCTTCACTGCCTTGAACGAGGGTGGGATAAATAATGAGGGAAATAAATGGCGCGCGCCGTTTAAAAATTTTAATCATGTCATGTACCACAGCGCCGCTAGGGGAGGTGATAAGTCCAATGGTACGCGGAAATAAGGGTAGGGGGCGTTTACGCTTTTCATCAAAGAGACCTTCTTTGAATAATTTCTCTTTGAGTTTTAAAAAGGCTTCAAATAAATCGCCTTGGCCGAGTGCTTCCAAATGCTCCACAATATATTGATATTCTCCACGCGCGGTATATAAGCTGATTTTACCGGTGGCTTTGACTTGCGCGCCCTCTTTAATCTCACAGCGCGATTGGCTCACGGCCATTTTAAACATGGCGCAGCGAAGTTGTGAGGCTTTATCTTTGAGTGAAAAATAATAATGCCCGGAACTGGCTTTGGTGAGCCCGCTGATTTCGCCTTCAATGCGCACAAAACCAAGTTCTCGCTCGAGCAAGCTTTTGGCCAATGAATTGATTTCAGTGACTGTGTAGGTTTTTTGGAGGTCTGTCATGGGTTTAATTATAACATCTCTACGTCAAATATCTTGAACTGTGATTAAGCTGATTTAATGTATTAACACGATTTACCTTGCTTGTTGCTCATCATTCCCGCTTGCGCCGTCACCCCCGCGAAAGCGGGGGTCCATAGGGCAGTTGATATACAAAAACCTTTAAACCAATTCATTATATAAGTCTCTCCACTCTGGATTTTTCGATTCAATAAGTTCAATTTTCCAGGATCGATGCCATTTCTTTAATTGTTTTTCACGAGTAATTGCGCTGGGCATATCAGGATGGAATTCGTAATATACTAAAAAATCCACGTTATATTTTCGAGTAAATCCTTTCGCAAATTTTTCTTTATGGATAAAAATTCTTTCTAAGAGATTACCTGTAACACCAATATATAAAGTACCGTGCTTTTTACTTGCGAGGATGTAAACTGCTGGTTCTAAATGGCTCATTTTGTTATCTCGGAATTCCCACGCAGGCGGGGCTCTATCTTATTTCAACCAAGATATGCCTTTAATTTTTTTTATTGCATCAAAAATACAGCGAAAATTTTCAAAAATTTTAATGTCATTACAGCCTTTTACTTTATTAGAGAAATCTTTTTTATCGCCTTGAATTTTATAAAAATAAGGATGATTGCTCTCGGAAATTTCACCTAGTTGTTCCTTTCCCTTATGTGTTTTGCTGCCAAGCATTTTGTGTTGCAATAAAAAATCTATCGGAAATAAAAATTCAATGCACATATGTTCATATTTTTTAAAATTACTTTCAATAGGATGCTCCAAATGAACTGCAAAAATATTTTTTTGAGAACTCATGTAAATATTAGCAGAATCTTTATCTTTTTCGGATAATTTATTTTTAATATCTTCACCTACGTTATCACTGAACCAACCATCATCATAATCAAATAAGCCAATAACTATCTTTTTTTCAATTGGATCTGAACCTAATAAAGCAAGGAGAAAATATCTAATTGCAGAAGCACCTCTTAAATTAATTATTTTGATATGTTTTAGAATATTTGCTTCCCCTAAAATATTAGCTGCTTTTTCAATATAGTCAATATCTGTTCTTCCTTCTGTTAAAAGTAAAACTCTTTTATCTCCTGCAATAAAAGACATTAAATCAGTCACCTCAGAATAGCTCATTCTGCCCTCAGATAAATTCTCTATTATCTCTGCTTTATCCATTTTCTGAATCGACCCCTCTTTCATCCAAAAAAGGCTTTCATCGGGAGCCGCATCTATAGTTGAGGAACGATGTGTTGTCATGATTATTTGAATACCACGTTCTTTAACTAAAACAGCATAAATAATTTCGATAAGCATTTTGCTCAAACGAGGATTTAAATGGGCATCAGGTTCATCAAAAAATAAAGCTTTGTTTTTATAACCTATTGTTTCATCATAGGCTAAAAAAATCAGTTTAACGATTGTTTTTTCACCTGTTGAAAGATCATTGGAGGCAATAATTGTATTAACATCATTTTCGTGATAAAAGAAAAGACTGTAATTATTCAAAATAGCTGTTTCAGGTTCTGTTACACGGGCAGAAAATCCATATTTAGAAAATAATTCATTCATTTTTTTCCAAGGCGCAATACCTACTTCTTTTATGATAGCAGATTCAATATCCGGAACCCTTAATTCTTCACGGTTAACTTTCTGTAAAATAGCTTCTAAAATATGTGCGCGATGAATTTGGAAGCTTTTAAATACGCTACCTAAGTTCGGATGAGTATAATCTGTGACATATTCCCAATAATTTTTTGGGAAATATTCTCTAATTAGCCTTTCAGTAAGTTTTTCATTAGAGTTAAGGCTTACTTCTTGTTCAATATGGCGAATAATAGGTTCTATATTAGTTCCACGATTTGTATGTCTATTATTTAAAAAATTTATACATTCTTGTATGGTATTTTCTTTTTGATGAAGAGAGTTTCCTTGTTGATCTAAATTGTAAAAATTTTGACTGGAAATTAATTTAGCATCTTTGTGATATTGACTATAAATCTGATTGAGTAACTGGCTTTTCCCTGAGCCATTATATCCCGCAATCACAGAAAATTTTGGAATATCATTCCACTGAAACCATTTTTTTAAAGATTTATAGTCTTCAGTTAATACTATTTTAGTAATTAGATGATTAGTTTCGTTCATAAAAATTTTATTTCACTATTTAATTAGGCTTTATGGACCCCCGCCTGCGCGGGGGTGATGTCGAAAGAACCTTAAGTTTGCGCACCTTGCATAGCTCTATGGATTCCCGCTTTCGCGGGAATGACGATGCAAAGCAAGAAACGGGAATGACGAAATAACGACGAGTCTATTCCACCCGTTCTTGCAGCGGAATACCTTTGGTGATATACGTTTCCATACGGACAGGACGATATTTAAACGTGCCATCGGCAAAATAGAGTGTGTGTTTCCACCAATTTTTATCATCACGATCGGGGAAATCGGAACGGCTGTGTGCGCCGCGGCTTTCCGTACGGTTATCGGCTGCTGCTGCAGTAGCCAGCGCCACACTCATGAGGTTATCCAGTTCTAAGGCTTCTACGCGGGCCGTGTTAAAGACTTTGCTTTTATCGCCTAAGCTCGCATTTTGTAATTCGCTGCTTAATTTCTCAAGTTCAACAAGGCCTTCTGCCATCGCGGCTTTTTCACGGAATACGCCAAAACTTTCTTGCATGACTTTTTTCATGCCTTCGCGCAGCACTTCAGGATTCGTGCCGTCGCTTGGGCTGTTTTCCCAGCGATTATAACGAACCATGGCATTATTTATAGCCTCGGCATTGATATCAGGCATGGGTAAAGTGTCGATGGTTTTAGACAGTTCCAAGCCCACAGCGCGTCCAAAGACAATCAAGTCGAGCAGTGAATTGGTGCCCAAACGATTGGCGCCATGCACAGAAACGCAGGCACATTCGCCGGCCGCATAAAGACCGCGGATAATTTTTTCATTGCCCTCTGCATCCAGCGTTAAAGCTTCGCCATGAATGGTGGTGGGAATACCGCCCATCATATAATGGCAGGTAGGCACGACAGGGATAGGATCTTTTATCGGGTCGACACCGGCAAAAGTTTTGGCAAGTTCCCGAATACCCGGCAAGCGTTTTTCAATCACTTCTTCGCCCAAATGGTCGAGTTTTAACAACACATAATCGCCTTTGGGGCCACAGCCTCGGCCTTCGCGAATTTCAATCATACAAGCGCGTGACACGACATCACGGCAAGCCAAATCTTTTAAGTGCGGTGAGTGACGCTCCATAAAACGCTCGCCATCTTTATTTAAGAAATAACCGCCTTCACCGCGCACGCCTTCAGTAATTAAAGAGCCAGCGCCCGCAATACCGGTGGGGTGAAATTGCCAAAATTCAATATCTTGAACAGGGAAACCTGCACGAAGGGTCATGCCCAGTCCATCGCCCGTATTGATAAGGGCATTGGTGGTAGATTGATAAATACGTCCTGCACCGCCCGTGGCAAATACGGTGGCTTTAGCGCGGAAAAAAATGACTTTCCCGGTTTCAATTTGCATGGCAGTTACGCCCGCGACGGCTTCATCACCGTCTTTAACAATATCAAGTGCCAGCCATTCATTGTAAAAAGTGGTTTTCACTTTCAGATTTTGCTGGTAAAGCGTGTGCAGCATCGCATGACCTGTACGATCGGCTGCTGCGCAGGCACGATTGACAGGCTGTCCGCCAAAGTGGCTCGTGTGTCCACCAAAAGGGCGCTGATAAATTTTGCCATCATCCAGGCGAGAAAAAGGCATACCCATGTGTTCAAGCTCAATGATGGCTTTGGGCGCTTCATGGCACATATATTCCGCAGCATCTTGATCAGTTAAATAGTCACCGCCATTGACGGTATCAAACATATGCCATTGCCAATCATCGGGTTGTACATTGCCCAAGGCTGCGCTGATGCCGCCTTGCGCTGAAACCGTGTGAGATCGTGTGGGAAAGACTTTACTAATCACACCGACATCCATGCCGGCTTCTGCTAATTGATAGGCTGCGCGAAGGCCCGCCCCGCCTGCGCCCACAACTATCACATCATGGGTGATGATTTCTGGTAACTCAGCGGGGGTAATATCTTGCATAGTGCTCATGTTAAATGCTCCACAAAATAAAGAAGGTCCAAATCACACAAGTGAGGAGACCTAGGAAAACTACTGCTTGAAAACATAAACGGATAGCCGTGGATTTCATATAATCCGTGCTGACTTGCCAAAGGCCAATATAGCCATGAATAAGCACGCATACTATCGTAAGTATCGTAAATACTTTCATCCACAGTTGGCCGAATAAATTTTGCCAGGTAGCAAAATCTGCGCCCGAATGATATAGGGCAAAACCGACGATAAACAAGACATAAGGGCCAATAATCAGTGAAGATAGGCGCTGTAATAAATAATCCGTCACGCCATTATTTGTAAAACTGGTTGATGTTTTTACCATATGTAAATTCCCCAGATAATGATAAGTATTGCAGCAAGTATAATAGCTGCCCAGGCCGTTTTTTTACCGGCATGAAAGTTTTCAGCAAAGCCAAGATCCATGAGCAAATGCCGAAGGCCCATGACCAAATGGTATAACACGGCAGAGACAAATAAAAAGAGCATGAGTTTTATAAAGCTGTTTTGCAATAAAGCTTGCAGCTGTGCAAAGCTATTGCTAGAGGCTACAGCGCGGGACAATCCCCATAAAAAGAAGGGGACAAAAATCACGGTGAGAACGCCGGTGATCCGATGGGTAATGGAAACGAAGGCAGTAATAGGCTGCTTGATCGTGAGCAAATTCAGGTTAACAGGTCTTTTTTTCATGGGTAAGTCCTTGATTTATTTTCGCCCCGTCATTCCCGCACAGGCGGGAATCTATGGGCCCAATAGACCCCCGCCTGCGCGGGGGTGACGACTATAAAACCTGCATGATTATATCACAAATAGCCCATGCATGCTATACTGCCCGTATGTCACTCTTTAGGATCATCCAAGCTTCAGGGAAAGCTTTTTTCAAGCACGATTTATTGGATCGTGCGGCTTCTTTGTCTTACATGACGCTCTTAGGGCTTTTACCCTTATTATTTTTAAACGTGATTATCTTATCAGTACTGCCTTTTTTCAAAACCCTCAATGAAAGCTTTCAAGCCTTTTTATTTAAAAATCTCATTGCAGTTCACAGCGAAGCCTTGGAGCGTTATTTAAAAGAAGTGTTGCATCACAGTCATCAACTGTCTTGGTTTAATATTGTTTTTTTAATCGTTGCTGTGACGGGTACGCTATTTAATATCCAATCGACATTTCAGCAGATTTGGGGCGTAAAAAAACACTTTTCACTCAAACGCTCGCTTAATCAGCATTTGGGGCTCATCGTAGTATTTCCCATGCTTTGCGGGTTGAGTATAGTGTTATCTTCTTATTTTTTCTCTTTGCGGTTTTTAGGCAGTGTCACTGAGCTTCATTATGTCCAAAAGCTCATGTTTAAGCTTTTGCCTTTCGGACTTATTTTAGTGGCCTTAACGTTACTTTATCGCAGTTTACCGCCCGTGAAACCATCCTGGAAATCGGCGTGGCTTTCGGCGATTTTTGCCAGCATTCTCTTTCAACTCGCGAAATTATTTTTTTTGCAGTACATGAATTTTGGAAGTGGGTATATTTCATTAATGGGCGCCTTATCGGTGATACCCTTTTTATTGATTTGGATTTATTTCCTGTGTCTTGTGGTCCTCTGGGGCGGCACGTTTTGCTATACGCTGGAGCAATTAAAGCACTAAAGAACAAATGCTGTAGTGGGCAATAAGGCAATGGGATCATCTGGATTTTCAGAATTCCAAGTCAGCGGATTGTGGGTGTCCTGTTCTTTTGAACGTTCGTGAAAATTAGGACGTAATTCTCCAATATCATTATTAATAAAGTTTAGAATATTTTTAATAGTTTTATTATTATCTAACTTAATGCTAACAAAACTGTTAGGTGCTATATAAGTTACTTCAAAGATTAACTCTAAAGGGGATTTAATAGTTTTACTAGGAAACTCTTTTGACTCAATTACCAAAAGAAAATTGTATTGAACAGGGGTTTTTTTAACTAGCTTTCTAATGGTATGTTTAGAGCTTAAACCCAATAAACCGCTCAGCAACACTGTGCAAGCATTATCGAATTGAGAAAAAGAACTTTTTACAAGACACTCTAAAGTTTCAGTGGCATAATTCAGTTTGTTTTGTTCAAGTGCTGTTGGATGAAAGAAAAGATTAATCAAATGTTTTTTTAAGCTATTGAGGGTTACTGGTAAATGGTAATTCTCATGAGAAGAGTTACCTATATCTATTAAGCTTTGAGAAGAGCCGGAAAATAATGGGTTTAAAGAGTGAAAACTTTGCATACTTTCAGCCCGCGAAATTACCGAATTGGGTGAGCCGTTACTACTGGAAGAGTTCGACGGTGTCGGTGAAGGTGCTCTTTCTAAGGTTATCGGTTGAGATTTCGGTAAAGAATTGGCAGGCGAAGGGGTTCTTGGTGGAGAAATCTCTGGCTGCATGGGAGGTGTTGGGCTTGAATGTTGCAGTTCGGCTAAGCTTTGAGTAAATTTATGCATAATAATATCATGAGGGATATTGATAAAATCTTTATTATCAAGAGATTGGTCCAAAAAAATCCCTGATTTCAAAGGAGGCTGCCGTAGGCTACGGATTATAAGGGAATTGTCTGAAAAAGCGCGCTCAATATCCAGATAGGAAAATTGCATGTCCGGGTTAAGCGTAGTGCCTTTTGATAATGATTTTAACCAAGCCAGTGTTTTTGTTAACATATCTTCATATAAAATGCTGATCTGGACGCCTTGAGAAGTAACTTTAAGACGAAGTTTTAAAAAAGAATAGAATAGAGGCGATTCTTTCCTTTCTATATTTGTTAAAACAAGGTAAAAGGGTTGCGCGTAAAGGAGAGTTATTTCTGCGGAAGAAATAAATTCGATATACAAACGAGTACATACTTCAGCAGGACTTTTTGATAAAAAAGTTAGATTTTTTTTGCCTAATATAAGGTTAATGATAGGCAGCATATAGTCTCTGCCAAAATCCTGTGGACCTCCTTGATGCAATCCTAAAGAAAGAAGGGTTGATAATCTTGAGTCAAGTGTTAATATTGGATGAAGCTCTAGGTTTTCTTTAATTTCCCAGCCATGAGAAAAAATTTTATAATAAGCTATATTTTCTAAATATTCTTTTTTAAAAATATTGAATCGCTGACTGATATTTTCTAATGGCAATTGACTTTCTATAGTTGTAAATATTTTATCAGATTCTTTTTCAAAAAATTCATCAAATTCTTCTTCTGGTTTTTTTATAAAAAAATCGGCGTTTATTTTTTCAAACTCTATATCTAATTCTACGACGGAGATATTATTTTCTATTGATGCGAACTCTTCTTTTTGGAGTAGATATACTTTAAATTTTCCTTCAGATTTTGGAGCATGATAGCGTTCAAGATCAGCCTTGAATTTTGGAATAGTAAAATTCGGCTTAAGGATTGAATCTTTTAAAAAGAAGTTTCCCAACAATTCTTTTTGCCAAGAAGTAGTGACTGAAGGAGTGCCTGAAAAAGAAAGGCGTCTTTTCGTAGGAACAGGCGCATAAGGAAAATAATGTTGATTTAAGGTTTCTTCAAGATGGCTTCGGAGCATTTGTTTGTGCAAAATACGCAGCTCGCCAACCTTTTTTTTCTCTACGTGAAAAATTTTCAGAGAAAATATATCTTCAACAATATTGATGTCTATAACCTCTAAAGGATAGGGGCTTTCCAAATAAATGGAAGTAATTTCCAAGCTCTGTTCTGATTTTTTCTCTCTCACAACACGATAAAAAAAAGGTTTTTCACTTGAAATTTTTTTGTAAAAGACAGGATAGAGTTGGTGTGGGCTGGAGGAGTCCGCTGTAAGCATTAATTTCTCACATATTTTTGTATACCCATCTTTTATTTGAAGACGTTGGATATGAAAATTAGTACTGCCTGCAGTAAATTTTTGGAAACAGCTTGAGCCTGTTGCATAAAAAACAATGTGTTTATTGTTGCCAACGCTAAAAGAAGAATAACCGCGGTAGTGTTCTTTGCGCATCTTAAAGGCTTCATGCCATTGCAAAAGATAAAAATGATAATATTCAAGATCGCTGGCTAAAAAGCTGGTTAACTGAGAGCCTTCATAATCAAACAAGACTTCAAGCGTATGTGAAGCAGAGATAATTTTAGGATAAAAAGTCTTTTTGTGACGCTTTAAAATGCTTACCCCATGCTTTGCAGGATCTTTGCTTTGATAGATTTCTTTAAACTCTAAGGGCTTTCCAGGTTGAATTTTAAAGGCTAGTGCAAATTTCTCAGGGCTAAAAAAGCCATTGGGTAAAATATGTAGGCTGCGGGAAATGCCCAGAGCTTCTGCAGTAATGGCGAAAATAGAACTGATTCCTTCAGGAGAAAATTGGGTTAGTACATGAACAGAAGAAAGAGGATTAATGTTAGCAAATTGCCAATAAAAAAAATCTCCCCGGACTTGAAATTTTTGAGTTTCACCAACAATTATGATCTCTTTTGTTTTTGAATTTCTTATGCCTTTATTGAGTTCGGCATTTATTTTTTCTACATCAATAGAAATTTTTTTAAGCCTATTAAGAAAACAAAGTGAATAGCTGTCAATTCCGTGCATCTTATCGGGCTGTCGTAATAAAAGAATAGGCCCCCACTCTGGATGGTTATCTGAAAGAAC
>JBILMY010000122.1:0-3976 GCA_044375265.1 Gammaproteobacteria bacterium
AGCTCCCAAACAAAAAGCCTTTGCCAAAGCATGGGTAAGAACTTATGGATCACTCGGTTAATGCATGATCATCGATAGCCGCTTTATCCCCGCTCGGTTTTGTGGAAATACCCACTGGCAAACCATGTGGCCGACTTTTTTAACACGGCGAAAAAAAGCTCCTTTTACGTACCGAGAAAGATTATATTTGCAAGACGGCGATTTTATTGATCTTGAATGGCATGCAGAAAATTTTACGGAAAAAAATACGCCCATTATCTTACTGTTTCACGGCGTAACGGGTAATTTAAGCGCTCCCTATATTAAATATATGATGCCAGTGCTTGCGAAGCAAGGCTACCGATCCGTCATGATGTATTATCGTGGCTATAGCGGAGAACATAACCGTTTAAATAGCGTCAGTCATGCGGGACAAACCGATGATATTGGCGTCATCATCAATGAGCTTTATCAGCGAGAACCCAATACAGTGCTTGTAGCGATTGGTTTTTCACAGGGCGCCAATATGCTCTTAAAATATTTGGGGGAAGTGAGTAACCATTCGCCGCTTCGCTGCGCAGTGGCTGTATCTCCCCCCTTTGAATTACGCAGTATGTCAAGCCGCATCCGGCGCGGCATGGGCAGTTTTTATCAATGGTTTTTACTGCGGCAAATCAAAGCCTTTTATCGCCAAAAATTTGAATACCGCCGATCGTTTTTTGAACCCAAGTCAATTGAAAGTATTCAAAGTTTTTGGGAACTCGATGATAGAATCACGGCACCTTTACATGGTTTTAAAAGTGCCATTGATTATTACCGAAAATCCAGTTGCATCCATTTTTTAAAAACCATCGGTGTTCATACGCTCATCATTCATGCCATGGATGACCCCATTATGACTGAAGAGATCATCCCTAAAGAGCATCAATTAAGCCCTGTAGTCACTTTGGAACTGTCTAAAAAAGGTGGCCACTTAGGCTTTGTTGAGGGTAGTATTTTTCGACCCCGATTTTTTTTAGCCAAACGTATTCCTGATTATATTCGCGCTCAACTCCTTCATCCGGAGACCCCCATCGTATGAAAAAAATTCGCTTCATTATACAAAGTCTTCTCCCGTGGATGATCTTCATTATTTTTAATGACAACAGTCTTTTTGTTTTTAAAATTTCCACGATTGCAGCTTTTCTTGTGTCATTGTTATTATGTATTCGTCATTATCGCTATCGTTTTATTTTAGACCGCATTGCCGTCGTGTTTTTTGGACTTTACAGTATTGTGTTACTTAGCAATATCTCGCACGTGTGGATGTTCAAAGGTGATTTACTGGCCAGTAGCGTATTGGCTTTTAGCTTTTGGACTTCTCTCGTTCTCAAAGATCCGCTTACCAAAAGATATGGGACGCTTGATCTGTCTCCTGCTGATTGTAATGCCCCGAGCTTTTCTTTGCTGCATCAAAAAATCACGCTGGTATGGGCACTTATTTTTACGCTTAATGCAATCATGGGATTTTGGAACAGCCTTGTCTTTACACCTTATCATTGGCTCTTGGAAGTACTACCACCCACCTTGGTGTTAATAGGACTTGCCTGGACCTTATGGTACCCTTCCTGGAAAACAGAAAAAAACTTGCAAGCAGCAGTAAGCTTACTCCAGCTTAAAGGTATTTCAGGACTGCAGATCACGTATCTTAATACGGGTTCAGTAAGCTATCGCACGCTAGGACAAGGTACCCCTTTGTTTTTATTGCCCGGACGTTATATGAATAGCTATATGTGGGAGCCACAATTTTTAAAAACGCTGGCAGCGCATCATACGCTTTTCTTAATAGATTATCCTGAAATTGGCGAAACGCATTTACAAAAAGGCTTATTTAATTTAGAAAATATTACATTCCTCTTCAGTGATTTCATTATGCGTCATGCCAATCATCACAAAGTCAGTTTGCTGGGATTTGGCATGGGCAGCTGGATTGCCCAAAAAATTGCACTGAATTTAAAAACTAATTTAGGTTTTTTAATTTTAATCGGCAGTGATGTGGGCAGTGCACGCACGAAACCTGCTAGTGCACATATATTAACGCAGATGCAAAATAATACTACTGTAGATTCCACAGAGTTACTGCAGTTTATTTTAAAGAATTCTCCCGAAAATCAAGATTATCTTATGCGCATTAAAAATTTATATGAAGAAGGAATAAAAATTGCCCCTATTTCCAATATCGTCATTCAGCTCGAAAACATACTCACTGAACAGTGGTATAGCGGAGAAGGCACCTATTATGCACTTTCCAAAATCACAACGCCTACCCTCATTTTAACCGGTACGCAAGATAAATTTACACACCCTGATAATTCAGCCATATTATCGCAAGGGATTTATAATAGCACGCTCAAAGAGTTTGACAGAGCTACGCATGGACTTCTTTATGAATATCCTGTTGACGTGGCAAATGCGATTTTGGCATGGGAAAAAATATCTTGAACTGTTAATTATTATACCCCTCTTAACAAGAGGGGTGTCGGCACAGCCTACGGGGAGATTTATAAGGCAGCAATAATTAAATCCCCCAGTCGACTTATGTCGACAGCCCCCTTACTAAGGGGGCAAAATATCAGCGCAATTTAATATAATCCGTCAGCGAATCTTCAAACCCAAACCGTGAAAAATCTTTCACACGCATGGGAAATAAAATCCCTTCCAAATGATCGTACTCATGCTGAATAATTCTTGCATGAAAGCCTTCGACTGTTTTTTCATGACGCTGTTTTTTTTCATCAAAATAACTGTAGGTAATTTTAGTAGCACGCTCTACCCAGCCCCGTAATTTCGGAACACTTAAACAGCCTTCAAAAAGGCCTTCGGTTTCTTCGGAAGAAAAATGAATTTCCGGATTGATTATCACGGTGTGGGGAATAAGTGACTGGCCGCGATAACGGGGATTCTCTTCTTCTACCCCTAAAACAAATACGCGCACACTTTCACCCATCTGCGGCGCCGCAATGCCTACGCCACCATACATTTTCATGGTATCAAAGAGATCGGTTAAAAGCGCATTTAGGTCATCTTTTTCAAAATCAAAGGGCCGCGCTTTTTGATAAAGCCGCACATCGCCCATTTTTAATACGTCTCGGATCATATATTATCAGGCTTCATCCACTGCCCCAAAATTGCGCTGCTGGATTTTGAAAAATTCCAAGGCTTTTTCAAAATCTTCCATGGCAAAATCAGGCCAATAAACGTTGGTAAAATATAATTCCGTATACGCCATTTGCCACAGAAAAAAATTACTGAGGCGCTGCTGGCCGCCCGTGCGAATCAAAAGATCAGGCGGGGGTAAATGGCCTAAGGATAAATGTGCGGTAAAGGCTTCTTCGGATATTTCTTCAACTTTGTTATCGACATTACTCTGAGGGCTGGGATCAATGGGCCCATGGATTCCCGTCTTCGCGGGAATGAAGGGGGGAATAGAAAGTTTTGTGGCGTTAAGAATATCTTGTCTGCCACCATAATTCACGGCGAGCACCAAAGTCATTGCCGAATGCGCAGAAGTTTTTTTTTCTGTCTGCTCAATTTGTGCTTGTAATTCTTGTGAAAATACGCTGCGATCGCCAATCACGATGCAGCGAATATTATGCTTGATAAATAAAGGCATTTCTTTTTTTAAGTGCGTTAAAAAAAGCTTCATGAGAGTAGAGACTTCCCGCTTGGGACGTTTCCAATTCTCCGTGCTGAAGGCAAATAAAGATAAGACGGGGATATGATGTTTTAAACACGCTTCCATCATTAAACGCACTGTTTTTGCACCTTCACGATGACCCGCAGTCCGCGGCAGTCCGCGGGCTTTTGCCCACCTTCCATTACCATCCATGATCATGGTGATATGCGAAGGCAAGGATGACATCTTAAAACTCGAGAATTTCTTTCTCTTTAGTTTTAAAGAGGGTATCGATTTCTTTGATATTTTTATCCGTCAACTCTTGAATTGATTTTTCAAGCC
>JBILMY010000009.1:0-13767 GCA_044375265.1 Gammaproteobacteria bacterium
CTCTATAGTTAGCCTCAATCCAAAGCAAATCAATATATAACCATCCAAATTTAATAACAGCATAACCTCCACCAATAAAATTTTCTTTATCATAAAGATGAATTGCAATATCTGTTGAATTGTATTCACCAATTAACGCTGTATTGTATAAACGCAGTTTACTGCCAATTTTTTTTATCTCATCTGGTGATGGCGCTTCAATTATCGTAGATGAAAATTCCATAAAATTTTTCCTATGTATTCTTGCCAAATTGCTATTCTAGCATAGCAGGCTCCCCAAGGTTTTTGCGCAAAAATAAAACATATTCATGTTCATATGTATAGAAAATCACACTTTTCTATACATATCAAGACTGACGTGTATAGAAAAAACGGTTTTTTATAGAAGCATTTCTAGATCCCAGCGTGGGCTGGAATGACGGGCGAGGGATTACGCCAAGACAAAATTCACGGCGGCTTCTATTTGCAAATCCACGGGATTCACAATGGGCAATACTGAATTTTTTTCATTCACCACCAGTGGATATTCCGTGCAGCCCAACACCACGGCCTCACACTCTGGAAATTTTTTAATTAAAGCGGCAAAATAATCACGGGCTTCCTGATTAATATTCCCCTGCATAATATCTTTATGAATCACTTCCATTTTTTCTCTATCACTTTTTTCAGGAATCGTAACCCTAATATTTTTATTTTCAAGTATACGGGCAAAAAAACCATCATTCATGGTAAATTGTGTCGCTAACAATAAAACTGATTTTTGATGTTGCGCCAATACATGCTCCGCCACTAACTCCACTGTATGAAAGACGGGCATAGGGGGTGCTAATTCTTTTTTAATCTCATCATAATATTTATGCAACGTATTGCAGCAAATCATCAAACAATCAGGCTTTAAATCAAGCAATCCTTGTAACTCTTCTTTTAATAATACCGAAACCTTGACATCATCTTTACCATAATTGCTTGAAATATCCTGATAATCAATACTTTTGAGTAAAATCTTGGCGCTGTGATTACCGCCCAAACGTGCCGCCACCGCTTCATTGATTTTTTTGTAATATTCGATGGTGGATACCCAGCCCGTTCCACCCAATAAACCGATGGTTTTCATAAAAGCTCCTGATAATAAAAGCAATTAATAGTATAACGCTTTTATTGATTTTATTGTTGCTTTACTTCCATGATTCTTCTATAATGACTTATGGATTTTAAAGATTAGACCATAGATCTGTTAGCATAAATTATTAAAATATTTCCTAATCTTTGAGGAGAAATCATATGACCGCTGAACTTCTTTCTCGTATTCAGTTTGCTTTTACGATGAGTTTCCATATTCTTTTCCCTGCTTTCAGCATAGGGCTTGCCACCTTTTTAGCTATTATGGAAGCGTGCTGGTTAAAAACAAAGAACCCCCTTTATTTAAACATCTGTAAATTTTGGACAAAAATCTTTGCCTTGACCTTTGGGATGGGCATCATTTCCGGCATTGTCATGGAATTTCAACTCGGCACCAATTGGGCGCATTTTACCGCTAAAGTCGGGCCTGTCCTCGGCAGCTTATTTGTCTATGAAGTGATGACTGCTTTTTTCATTGAAGCCGGCTTTTTAGGGGTAATGATTTTTGGCTGGAATAAAGTAGGCCCTAAATTGCATTATGCCGCAACGCTCTTGGTGGCGATAGGGGTTACCATTTCTGCTTTTTGGATCTTATCGGCGAATTCCTGGATGCAAACACCGGCAGGTGCAACGATAATTAATGGTAGTTTTCAAGTGACAGATTGGACGAAAGTTATTTTTAATCCCCTCTTTTTACCGAGCTTTTTTCACATGCTGCTCGCTTCTTATTTAACGACTTTATTTGTCATCGCGGGCCTTTCTGCTTTTTATCTTCGTAAAAATATCCACCTTCATTTTGCCAAAAAATGTTTTTCTTTTGCGATGTGGGGCATTCTTATTTTGATCCCACTGCAAATTTGGGTAGGCGATGAAGCTGGCTTAAAAGTCCATGAATATCAGCCAATGAAAACAGCGGCAATTGAAGGCCTTTGGCAAACTCAAAAAGGCGCACCCTTTTTAATTTTTGCCCTCCCTTCCCCTGCAGCGCAAAAAAATGAATTCTCCATTGGTGTGCCGCATTTAGCCAGCCTTATCAATACGCATGAATGGAATGGCGAAATTCAAGGTTTAAGCACGGTACCGCGCGCAGATCAGCCTTATGTACCTGTGGTGTTTTTTACTTTTCGCATCATGGTTGGAGCGGGCGTTTTAATGTTTTTTATCGGGGGAATAGGTCTTTGGCTGCGACTGAAAAAACGGCTCTATAAAACGAATTGGTTTTTAACCTTATGCACGCTTTCCTCGCCCATTGGATTTATTGCCATTTTAACTGGCTGGTTTACTACTGAAGTGGGCCGTCAACCCTGGATTGTGAATCAACTGATTAGAACCAAAGATGCAATATCTCCCATTACCAACACCGAAGTTGCCGTTTCTTTTATTTTGCTTGCGATTATTTATGGCATTATCTTTGGTGTTTTTTATTTTCGCTATTTAGGTCGCGTCATTCATGCGGGACCCGCTGCTCACGCAAATAAAAAAGAAGGCGATCAACCTTTTTCTTATATGCCCGTGTTGGAGGATAAAAAATAATGTTAGCCCTTATTTGGTTAGGTATTATTGCGTTTTGCATTATCATGTATGTGATCTTAGATGGCTTTACCCTCGGCACAGGCATGTTGCTACCTTTTTTAAATGACAAAGAACGGGATATTGCCAGCAGCGTTATTTTACCCACTTGGGATGGCAATCAAACCTGGCTGGTGTTAGGAATGGCTTCTTTATACGGCGCTTTTCCTTTAGCCTTTAGTATTTTGCTGCCGCTTTTTTATCTGCCCTTATTACTGCTGGTGGTTTCCCTTTTATTTCGTGGTGCTGCATTTGAATTTCGATTAAAAGCCCCCGAAGTTAAACACCGTTGGGAAATAATTTTTGTGATTGCCTCAATAACTGCCACTTTAATCCAAGGCTATATTATCGGCAATTTTGTAGAAGGGTTTTCTCTTGTAAATGGAGAATATAGTGTTGCTTCTCATTTTTCTTTATTCACTTTTTTAACTTCCGTCAGTCTGGTGACGGGCTATGCTTTATTGGGGACTTGTCGCTTAATTTTAAAAACTTCCGGCGCGCTTCAAGATAAAATGTATCGCATTGCCAAAATCTTGTCATTTTTTTTAATGGCAGCCGTTATCGCTGTCAGCTTATGGACGCCCTTTGTGTATCCTTTGGTAAAATCCCGATGGTTTAACACTCACTATCTTCCTTATTTGGCCATCTTGCCAAGCATCACCGCAATTGCTTTTTTAGGTTTATGGTGGAGTCTGTCTCGCAAAAAAGAAATACTGCCTTATTGGCTCGCGGTGATTTTATTCTTATGCCCTTATGTAGGACTCATGATTAGCATTTTTCCTTATATTGTGCCTTACCATCTCACCCTATGGCAAGCGGCTTCCGATGTCAGTTCACTGAAATTTTTATTGGTCGGCGCTGTAATTATGTTACCAGTACTCTTGGCTTATACGGGCTATGCTTATTATATTTTCAGAGGCAAGGTCAATGAAAATATCCACTACTGAGAAAAAAAAATCGCGCAAAAGAAACCAGTGGTTATGGTTCATCGGTATTTATTGCGTCTCACTCGTTTGTGTGGGCGGGTTTATGTTATTAACCCACGGTATTGGCGTGGGATTAGTTAAACTGGTGACTTAAAATAGGACGGAGATTAATTTTCATGTTATAATTTTTCATCTTTTAACCAAGCGTTTATTGAGAGATTTGATGAAAAATTTTATCCGTCGTTTTTTTTTGGCCTTAGGACTTATTCCAACCTTCAGTTTTGCTGACGCTGCTGTGAGCCGAGAAGAAATGTTATTGCAAGTGAAACAAGCCTGCGCGCAAAATATTCCCGCTGAACTACTGCAAGAGTTAGACGATATTTCTATTGGAGAAGAATGGGATACGCTCGGTAATTTTTTACTTATTTCTGATGAAAAAAAGGCATTGGATGAAAAAGAAATACAGCTCTATTTTGGTAAAGCCGCTTATTCTCTCAATTGCCATTCTCTTCAAGATTTTCTCACGCACAAAAAAGCAAAAAAATTAACGCTGACTTCCAAGCCCTCTTTCCTACCTGCTAAAAATATAGCTCGAGTTTCTTTAACACCTTCTACACACTATGCAGGGCAAGTGTACCTCACCGGTTCTTATGGCACATTTGGAAACAGTTACTCTGAAATGAATCTCCTTTACCCACTCTTTCAACAATCCAATAAAGTCTTTTTAGGAGATATCCGTTTTACCAAACTGGAAGATAAAAGCTATCAAGGTAGCGCGGGGCTTGGCTATCGGCATTTGTTTGAAGACATGGGCTTCATCGTTGGGTTATATGGATTTTTGGATCAGCAAAAAAGTAACTTAAATAATATCTTTCATCAATGGACAGTAGGCGGAGAATTTAAAACAGAACGCTGGACGGCCCGCAGCAATTATTATATCACTACGGGAACATCGCAGTATAACTATCGCGATGCGGATCTTTTTGCTTTAGAAAGTGCGCCGCCTTATGGCTATGAAAGTTTATTTGTCAGCGAAGCGTATGAAAAATCTATTGGCGGAATGGATGCAGAAATAGGGTATGAAATATTTAATGGCATGAGTGCCTATGGCGGTTATTTTTATTTTAATAATGATGCTATTTCAAGTGCGATTGAAGGACCACGATTCCGTGCAGAATATGTATTGGGTGCACTGAATGTATTACCGTCGTGGACGAAACGATTGACACTGGAAGCTGCTTGGCAGCATGATGATGTCCGCGGTGAGATTTTCAACATCGGCTTTAAACTCGGCTTGCCACTTGGCGCTTCACAAACAAATGGTCTGTCTTCTCGCATGATGGAGCATATCCGCAAGAGTGAAAGTATGATCACACAGACAACCTATAGTAATTTTAATCCTGTGCTCAATGCTGACGGCAGTATCAAAACTTTTGCGGAAATTAAAAATGAACCCGAACTTGATGAAGTCTTATCCAATCCAGTGGAGCCCGATGCCTTAATTATTGAAGGCAATATTGTCACCACGCATTCTGTCAATCTTCGTGATAACATTTTAATGACAGGGGGCTCTTTTGAATATGCACCTGGTTACTTCTTTAATTTGCATCCCGAGCCTTCTTCTTTAAGCGGCGCAGATAACGATCTCATCGTGGTGGGAAAAAATGTGACGATTCGTGATCTGGCTTTAAATGTGACAGGTAATAATAATGGCGCACCTTATGCGGCAATCACCAATAATACTGCATCCGTTGGCAACTTGATTGTATATGATGTTCAAATGACGGGAGGAACGGTAGACATTTCAGTCTCTGATGGCAGTCAAGATTCTGTCATTACTTTAACAAATAATTCGGTAACACTGGCTGATACAGAAAATATGACTGCTGCCAATGGCATTCTTATTGAAAGCACGGGTAATCTTGGTTCTAAAGTCACCGTCAATACGATCGATAACAATACGGTCGCTATCGGTTCATCTACTGTGCCGCTTGATAATTTTACAGGCGCGGGGATTAATTTGAATGTGGGCAGCTCCACAGGAAACACTAACAGTATGGCTATTCAAGGAATTACGAATAATACCGTTTCTTTGACCAATACAACAAATTCTTCTGTCAATGGCATTCAAATTAACAGTCAAGGCACTCAAACGCTGTCAGGCAATATTTCTGGCAATACCATTACCATGAGTAATATGGAAAATTTATTTCACTTTGGCTCTGGTATTTTCTTTCACAGCCAGACAAACGGTACCCAAACCTCCACAGCAACCCTGTCTCACAATACTGTGACTTTCAATACTATTTCTGCAACGGATTATTTTGTATTATCCGGGATAGAATTTGATAACGCGGCCACACAAACGCTCGGGACAACCGAAGAAAATACGTTGATATTTAATGATGTTCAAGGCAACCTTGCTATTCGAGGAATTCTCTTAGAAAATAATGATGGTCTGCAAACGTTGACGGGCGATATTACAAAAAACACCCTGACAGTCACAGTACAACCAGGCAATAATATCAACAGTTTTTATGGTATTGATTTTGACAGTAGCAGCCCGCAAATTTTACAAGGCAGTCTTTCTGACAATACGATCACCGTCAACGATATTACCGGAACCGGCAGCACCGCTATTCGCGGCATCAGTCTGGGGATTGGAAATACCCAAACGATTGAAGGTGGCATTATCAATAATACGATAGAAATTGGAAATATCGCAGGGGATGCTACCAATGTTTCCGGTTTTGATATGACCCATTATTCGGGCACAAACAAAATTGAAACAGGTTTTTATGGCAATAATATTATTATGCAGCAATCTACCAATCAAGCCTATGTCTTTTTTGTGAATGGCGGCACGGTTATGCTGACGATCGGTAATGGTGCAACTGCAGGCAGTGAAGCAATATTTGCGCAAAAAAATCAAGTCAATTCATCCACTGCCTCAACAAACAATGTAGCTTTGTCTGGCAATGGTCAAGTGACTTTTTTACCGTAAAAGGTATCACCTATCTATGAAGTATCAATAGCTCAGCTGCTTCATTCCGATTATTTTAATTGATTTCCATTTTGGAAAGTTGTTTTTGGAACAGCCGTATGGAATGTATTATCACAACCAATACTGATATAGGCATTTTGCGTTTCAAACATGCGGCCACAAAGGGGTTTGCCGCCTGCCCAATGTTTCCAAGTAATTTGAAAAGTTCCATCTTCTGCAATGGTGTAGGAATGAGAGCACTCTCAGCCATCGCTTTCAGTAACTAAGCGTTCCCCCTAAAAAAATTTCCCTCTCACTCTGACAAAGCGTATAATTGAAGATAATCAATTCTTTAAATAGGGGAAAAATCATGCTAACATTCATTCATCGTATTGCCTTTTTTATGGTATTCGTTTCTGCCTCAGCACTGGCAATAGCAGCGCCCTTGCCTGATACGACGACGCCCACCGCGTCCGCAACCCGGGCCGATACGCCCGTCACCGCAATGAAAAGCCCCACGGCTATTCACAAAACGCTGGCTGAACAGCAAGGCCTTTTTTATCGCTTTGAGCCAAAATATCCAGAATTCGTTGTACAGATCGGAGCCTTTACCGCAACGCAAGGCAAAGCGCAGCCTATTGGATTTGCTGGAATCACGGATAATGATTTTGGTGTTTCACAATCACAGGGTCAAAATGCGCTCGTGGGACTGGGCTATTATGTGAATGGCTATGAAGGGAATGCCTTTGATCTCTCCTTTGGCGTGAATGCTTTTTATTTAGCCCCTACCGTTATTAAAGGCACAATTAACGAAGGAAACATTCCCCTTAATTTAACGTATCAATATAATTTAACCAATTATCCGCTCTATGCAATGCTCAAAGGGTTCCTGTACACCAGCCATAAATATTGGCTCACGGCAGATGTGGGTGTTGGACCCAATATCATTACGGCCAGTAGCTATAGTGAAAGTGCAGTTGATCCTACAGCTATTCCTAACAATGGTTTTTCAAGTAATACCAGTATTGTGTGGAGCGGTACCTTTGGTTTAGGGCTGAGAATTAACAATGTAATAGGCACCTTCCCTTTAGAAATTGATTATCGCTTCTTTTACTTAGGCGAAGGCAGTTTACAAAAAAATTCTCCCTTCAACGATAATTTAGTCACGGGCGACAATACCGCCAATGCATTAGTATTATCGACGGCGTTTTAAAACAGCCTTTCAAAAAAAAGCCGCATTTCTGCGGCTTTTTTATAGTAGCTTTTTTCTTACATAAAATAATAAAGCGTAAGCCCTACGACAGGATAAAGTTGATAAGGAGAAGCCTCATTATCAATCTCTGATGCCAGCTCGTTGACTTGCGGGTTCAGCAATCCATTGGCCGAGTTCAGCGTTGTAGTGGTTTTACCTTGGTATAAAACCCCAAGATTAAAATCCACAAACAAATGGCCATCAGCAAAACGTTTGGAAGGATTTCCCCCAAACCCAATGCCAAGATAAGGCGCAACGGGCTCAAATTTACTGGTTCCTGTGATACTACCGCCAAAGGCTGCAATAGGCACAGGCACGCCATTAATATCCACAAAGCCATTGACCGGATTCACGGTATCTGTAACTTCGTTTCCATTTAAAGCAACCCCAGCGCTAATATGGAACAGGCTTTCCACTGCAGGAAAAAAATTAAGCGTACCGAGTAGCGAATTTAATTTTGCTTGCCCCGTATAATCCACATTATCCACAGTAAAATCTTTTTTTAGTTCTATGCCTACATCATCATTATAAGCAAGACCTACCGTAAAGTGTGGCCCCAGGGATATGATACCCGAACCTTGCGCTCCCAGTGTGGTTGCACCCACGCCTAAGCCAAATGCATACGAACGATTACCTGAAGTATCTGCATAGATAGTAGCTGCAGAGCCCAGAAGTAAGAAAGTAATAAGCACCGATATTTTTGTTTTCATAATTATACCCTCTCTTAATTTAATAACTACAGTTTCATCCTACTCCTAATTTTAGAAATATGCCAATAAGATCAGAAAAAATTTTAAAATAAAGACGGGGAGGCGTTGGCATAGTGCATAAAATCATTTTTTTCATAGGCGCTGCCTGACCAATTAAAAGCTTGAGCTAATTTATTCAGCGCTTTCTTAAAACAAAGTTTATTTTAATTTTATCTTCAAGCGCAATTTTTTCTTTTTTTCTAACCTTGGCAGGTAAAGCAATAAAGAAGTTGGCCAAGAGGATTGACCCACTGTCGCTTGAACCGCTATTAATCCAAGGTCTGCATCTGCCAAGGCTTTAAGCGGCTGACTCAGTTTGGTCGGTACCCTGACAAAATACCCAAAAACGCGACAGTATGGCCCTCAATATCAAGCTCGATGCCATCATGAAAAAATAAGCCAAGCCCTATTGGCTTAAAAAAGTTTTAACTGGTGGCCCACTAGGACTTGAACCTAGGACCAAAAAAATTACATTAAAATCTTCTCTCTTGCTTTTAGTAAAATTAAAATATTGATATAATTTATTTTTGGCTTTGCCAAGAATGAGATATCTAACATTGATGATGAAAGTAAGGAAACACTGCAACGGTTAGCGCAGTATTATTTATCACTAAATAATCAAGAACTAAAAACAGCGATTAATAAAGGTGATTTAATAGAGGTAATGTTATGATTAGTGCAAAAAAAACAAAAAAGGCGATCAGTAAAAAAACCAAAGCTCGGCTAATGGACACCGCCCATGACATGGCCAAAGGCTTATATGGAATGGGGGTGATTGATGCCACGACCATGCGTGAATTTGATGTTTTATGCTTGCCAAAAATCAAAGATTTATCAGATAAAGAAATTAGAACAATACGCTTGCGTGAAAAAGTAAGTCAAACCGTATTTGCGAATTATTTAAATACCAGTCCTTCCACGGTACAGCAATGGGAAAGAGGTGAAAAACATCCTCGCGGTACCTCCCTAAAGTTATTGAATTTAGTCGCGGATAAAGGCTTAGCCATATTGGCTTAAAAAGTTTTAACTGGTGGGCCCACTAGGACTTGAACCTAGGACCAAAGGATTATATCAAGATTTAAAGCACTTTGAATCTCCTTAAAATATTGTTATAATTAATTTTTAAATTTATAGTAATTTTAAGGTTGGTTATGGCTAAAGGTAAGGTGTTTGTACAAACGCTGGAAGTTCAATTTTCAGAAGTTTTATCTCTCATTAAAGATTCTCAAAAAAAAGCATATCAAGCCGTCAATATTCAGCTTATGGATCTCTATTGGCAAATAGGTCAATATATTAGCAATAAAATTGAAACAGCGGTATGGGGAGAAAGCATTGTTGAGCAATTGGCACGGTATATTCAACAAACTCATCCCAATTTGCGAGGATTTACACGATCCAATCTCTTTCGCATACGGCAATTTTACGAGATTTATCGTGGAGATGAAAAAGTCGCACCACTGGTGCGACAATTGTCTTGGACACATAATCTTATCATTTTCACCCAAAGTAAATACCCAGAAGAACGTGAGTTTTATCTACGCAAGACCATTGACGAACAGTGGAGTAAACGTGAACTTGAAAGACAGTTCAAATTAGCCCTTTTCGAAAGAACGGTTTTAGACTCCCCAAAAGTGTCACCAGTGGTGACACAAATGTACCCAGAAGCATTATCGATCTTTAAAGACCGTTACATGCTTGAATTTTTAGCCTTACCAGACGAACACTCTGAGAGTAATTTACACCAATCTTTATTACATAAACTGAAAAATTTTCTCATTGAGTTAGGGCGAGATTTTTGTTTTATCGGCTCAGAATATCCGATTCAAGTAGGTAACCGAGATTTTGCGCTCGATTTATTATTTTTTCATCGGGGACTCAATGCCTTAGTTGCCTTTGAATTAAAGGTCGATCGCTTTGAGCCAGAATACTTAGGTAAATTAAATTTTTATCTTGAAGCCTTAGATCGCAATGTTAAAAAGCCGCATGAAGCACCTGCCATTGGTGTTTTACTCTGTACTAGCAAAGAAGATGAAGTTGTAGAATATGCTTTAAACAGAACCCTGTCACCGACGCTGATTGCTGAATATCAAACACAGCTGCCTGATAAAAAATTACTTGCTCAAAAACTGCATGAGTTTTATCAATTGACGACTATTAAAAATGGTGGGCCCACTAGGACTTGAACCTAGGACCAAAGGATTATGAGTCCTCTGCTCTAACCAACTGAGCTATGAGCCCGAACACTTTCTCTATCGAATAACCGCTTTCCTCTGCTCGTTTCTGCGTTTCGCAGTCCCTGCTCCACTGGAAACCCAGCCCTTCGCTCCTGCTTCGGGCGCTCAGCGGAAAAATGCAGTGCATTTTTTCAATCCGCTTCGCCCAACTGAGCTATGAGCCCGAAACTTTTGCTACGAACAACGCTTTCCTCTGCTCGTTTCTGTGCTTATTATCTTACAAAGACCATTGATTCTAACAAAAAACTGTATTTTAGTAAATCTTTCATATCTACAAGCTGAAAAGCCTTAAAACAACCTTTCTCCAGTTGCTTTTAATTTTAAAGTTCTTAATCGTTCTACAGGAATATCTATTTGAAAATATTGTTTCAATTTTTCATGATATTTTTCTGGCGTATTTAAAATTTCAGGCGGTGGAGATTGTATACCTTCTCTTTCACGAATTTTTAGCGTCTTTCCATCCAAAATAATTCGCCCCCCACTTTCAGTCGGTTTTGTGCAAAGAATCCTATTGGTAAACGGTGCTTGAGGTGATAATGATTGATAAAAATTAATCGGTTGAAAATCTACGAATAAAAATTCTTCTAAAGTAAATTCATATAAGGCTTCCCACACATGTTTAATTTCTGTCCATAAGGTATATTTTTTGTGCTCCACGGTTAATCGAAAATCACCCACTGCTTGATTATAAACAATATTAGGAAGCAAAGGGATAGGTTCTAATAAGCCATTCCCGCCAAACCCTACATCAGCCAGCCAGGGCTTTCCTCCAATATCTACTTTTAAGAGCATGTGCATTCGTGGAATAGGTTGTTTTTCTTTAGGAATTCCATAGACAACCCGTGCGCTCAGATAAGTCACTTTAAAATGTAACGCCTCAAGACAACGTCCAAACAAACCATTCATTTCATAGCAATACCCACCCCTTTCCTCGAGAACCAACTTTTTTATCAAGGTGTCATCTTCAAGTGAAATTGGGCTGTTACCTTGCAAATTCTGTAAGGGATCCAAATGAATATCCAAGGTTTCAAAAGGAATGGTCAACACATGACTTTGATGCAATTGTGTCAATACTTTAGGACAAACTCGCCGATCACCTGAATAATTAATGCGATGAAAATAACTGGCAATATCAATCATTATACTTCTCTTTAAAATAGTTTATGAAACGCCATTGTATGTAATTGGTTTTTATTTCATAAGTACGTACAATAATGTGCTATAGTATCTTTTTTTATACCTAAAAACAGGAATGATAATGAAAAAAGAAAAGGACTGTCCTTTGCAAGTTATTTCAAAAATAATCGGGGGTAAATGGAAGCTCTTGATTATGTTGCATTTACTCGACGGCACCAAACGATTTAATGAGCTTAGAAGACTCATTCCCGATGTGACACAACGAATGCTGACAAACCAACTCCGTGAACTAGAAAAAGAAGGCATTATCACACGAAAAATCTATGCCCAAGTGCCACCCAAAGTAGAATATTCTTTAAGCGATATTGGCAAAAATTTAAAACCCGCCTTTGATCAGTTAAGATCTTGGGGTATTACGTATTTGAAAAAGAAAAAATAATTGAAAAACACTTTTGTTTATGATAGTGTTCCAGTTACCCTATATAAAATAAAGAGAAAATATATGTTTAAGCACAACCGATTGGATTTTTTTACGCGTTTCACGAACAAAGTTTCATCAGCCATTGGGCATCCGCCAGTATTTGTTATCGCCCTTTTGCTTTTGCTGATCTGGGCAATCGCAGGGCCTTTCTTTCATTTTTCGACGACTTGGCAATTGCTCGTGAATACCGGCACAACCATTGTGACTTTCTTGATGGTATTTATCATCCAAAATACCCAAAACCGCGACAGCATGGCTCTCAACCTCAAGCTCGATGCCATCATGAAAAAATTGAACATCACCGAAGAAGAATTATACGATGCTGAAGAGGGTAGCGAACAAAGCCTGCGTAGAGAAAAAGCGCAAATTGAAAAAGAAGTGCGCGCGATGAATCACACTGATAACAAGGAGAATTGATGCCACTTTGAAGACACCTTCTCTATTGTTTATAAATTTTTATCCATTGCATCAGTCCTTTAATACTGATAAGTAAAAAAATAAAATACAGCGCTGCGGTAAAAGGAATATCTTTTAAGAGATATACTACGATGGCAATCACATCTACCATAATCCATAAAATCCATTGATTGATCCGTTTCGTAATTTGCCATATTGTTGCCGTAAAACTGAGGACTGCAATCGTGCTATCCACATAAGGATATGCCGCAGGCTGCGGAAATAATCTCGGTAATAAAATATTGATATGGCTCATGAAATACCCCATGAGAATAATGCCGATAACACTATAAGAAATATATTTTATATTTTCAGATTTTGTCGCCCAATAGGTTTTGGTGAGCGTATTATGAAGATGTGGAGATTTTATCCAATTATACCAACCGTAGATATTTGCCACCAAAAAGAAGATCTGCAAAAACATATCGGAATACAATTGATATTGATAGAATAAAATGCCATACAAAGTTACCCCGATAATGCCCATCGGCCAATTCCAAATGTTTGCCATCGCAACAAAGATAACGCACACTAAAGTAAAGATAATGGCAAAAAATTCGAGATAGCTAACGCTATAGCCGAGTAAGCTAAAAAATATATGATGCACATTGATAAAAAATTCCATGCACAGATTCTATCAAAAAGCCCCTTGGCTAACAATGAAAAACCCTGTAAAATGGGGCAATGACTAACACCACCGACTTTGGATTTAAAACAGTAGCACTGAACGATAAAAAAGATCTCGTCAAAGCGGTCTTTTCTTCTGTCGCCGATAATTACGATCTCATGAATGATGCCATGTCGCTGTTTGTGCATCGCGCCTGGAAAGCTTACACCTTAAAAAAAATGGCCGTACGGCAC
>JBILMY010000123.1:0-3955 GCA_044375265.1 Gammaproteobacteria bacterium
GCCCGGTCATGCTGTCAACCACGAATAGGGTTTCAATGGGATTTAGCACCGCATGAATTTTTTTGATCTCAATCATCATCTCGTGATCAATAGCAAGACGCCCCGCCGTATCCACAATCAATATATCTTTATTTTTTTTCTTGGCAAAGTCTAAGGCTTGTTTGGCAATATTTTCTGGCTTTTCAGTAGACGCTACATCAAAATAATCGATATGCAGCTGCCCCGCCAATATTTTTAATTGTTCCATCGCAGCTGGCCGATAAACGTCGCAACTTGCGAGCAAAATAGATTTTTTTTGTTTTTCTTTGAGGAGTTTGGCAAGCTTTGCAGCTGTCGTTGTTTTCCCTGCCCCTTGTAATCCTGCCATTAAAATCACGGCAGGCGGCTGCGTGCGTAAATTCAAGGCATCATTTTTTTCGCCCATCATGCGCGTTAAAGACTCGCGTACAATTTTAATAAAGGCTTGTGAAGGATCGAGTTTTTTTTCAACCGCAGTATTGAGCGCTGTATCAGAAATTTCTTTGAGTAGCGCATCAACGACGCTGACTGCCACATCTGCTTCAATGAGAGAAGCGCGGATTTCTTTTAAGGATTCCTGAATATTCGCTTGCGTAAGGCGGTGCTGCCCTTTTAAGCGCTTGAGGGTTCCTTCAAATTTTTCAGTTAAAAATGACCACATATCAGACGGCACGAATTAAACGGTTAAGGTAGGGATACATCATCAGTGAAATGACAGCACCGATAAACATAAAAATACCAAGGATAAAAAAGCTATGGAAAAATTGGGGGTTCGTCAATAATGGCACATTGGCAGTGACATCAGATCCCACCATCATACTGGAAAACACACCACTCAATGCGCCCCCCACACCAATCATGAGCATCCACGTTCCCATCATCAACCCTTGCAGTCTTGCTGGCGCTAAAATACCGATCATGGCATAACCAATAGGCGAAATAAATAATTCACCAAAAGTTTGTAATGTATAGCTTACAATGATCCAAATCATAGGGGTATAGCCCTCTGGACTCGCAAATTTAATGCCGAGTGGCAATACCAAAAACCCTGCCGCCATTAAAAAGAGCGCTACCATAAATTGAAAAGGTACGGTAATTTGATAACCTTTTTGACGAAGATGCTGAAACCATATTCCCAGCAAAGGCCCAATAAGCACGATAATAAAAGGATTGATATTGAGAAACCATTGTGGCGGTAATATATAATGAAATGCCGAGCGATCGACATTATTATTTAAAAAGAAAGTCAGGCCATTGGGTAAAATAAAATACAGACCCCAAAAAAGTGTTGAAAAAAGCGCCAGTAAAATAAAGCACCACATTTTTTTGCGCGCCTCGATCGATTCTTTAAAGGATAAACCAAAGATCACAAACAACATGGCAACACCGACTACCCGTACTAAAATATTACTGAAGGCATCATGCTGCATCAAAACATGCAATCCGAAAAATAAAGCGATCATTAACACAACGCCCAGGAATGCTTGACGTATTTTTTGTGCGTTTGAGGTCAGTTTAGATAAAAAAGTATCTTTATCTTTTAAGACTTTAAAATTGAAAGCCACAATCAAAAAACTTAAAGCATTTGCGCTTCCTGACAAAGTAAACAATAAGCTATAGTTACCCACTTCTTGTAAAGATCCTGCAATCAAATATCCCACGAAAAATCCTAAATTCATGCCTGCGTAATTCCATAGAAAGGCTTTTTCGCGCCGCATATCGCTGGGCTCATATAACTCAGTTAATAAACAATTGATGCAGGTGACATTGAGTCCCGCACCCGTTAAAAAGAAAGCGCAGGCCCAATAAAAGAGTTCAATTTTAGCTGCCGCAAAAAAAATACAGGCAATCACTTGCAGCACCATGCCGATCATGAAAAGCACACGATAACTAAAAAAACGACCGCCGACATAACCACCTAAGAGATGTAAGCCATAATTAAGCGCGATAAAACTGCCCACTAAAATAGTGGTGGCATGCTTTCCCATACCGAGTTTTGCAGTTGCATATAAAGTCAGGCTTGAAAACAAAACGGCAAAAGTAATCGTTGAAAAAATTTGAACGAAAAAGAGAACCCAAGCACCTGCGGGTTGTTTTGCGGTCAGTTGCATTGTGTTTTGCATAAAATTCCCTTAGAATGAAGACAGAAGATTGTATCAAAACCTTTTTTATTTAGAAAGCCACAATGAATGAATTATTAGCAAATGCTGTCAAAACCACTTTAGCCTTGGCCAGCGATCGCGGCATTACCGAGATTGAAGTAGCAGCGCAGGGGTCAGATGGCTTTTCAGTCGGTGTTCGTAAGGGTCAGCCCGAAGTGCTCTCTTATGAACAAAAACAAAATTTGTCTATCACCGTGTATGATAAAGGACGCCTAGGGCATGTATCTACCACCCAATGCCATCCTGCCGCGCTTGAAAAAGCCCTGGCTCATGCTTTAAGTATTGCGAAAATAGCCCATCCTGACCCCTGTCATGGATTGCCGGATAAAGCCTGGATCAGTAAAGCGTATCCCAGCTTGGCCATTGATTTTCCTTCAGACTTATTGCCTGATGATATTATTCCAAAGCTCATTGCTGCTGAAAAAGCCGCACTGGCTTATGATAAACACATTTGCATGACGGAAGAAATGAATTTTTCCACCAGCCGCAGGCACGATTATTATGGTAATAGTTTTGGGTTTTTGGGACAGTATGCACAAACGCATTACAGTATGAGCGGCGTAGTCTTAGCCCAAGGCAAGGACGGCATGGAACGCGATTTCGAGTATGCGGTGAGCAGCGATGTGAAAGACTTACCTGATTTTTCAGAGATTGCCCAAAAAGCCTCTCAGAAAGCTTTAGCGCGTTTAGACCCCAAAAGTCTTGCCACACAATCTTTGCCAGTGATTTTTTTACCTGAAGCCGCCACTGATATTATCAGCGCTTTATTATCCGCTATTAAAGGCCGCGCTATTTATCAAAAATCTTCTTTCTTGGTCGATGCAATAGGCGAGCAACTTTTTCCACAGTGGTTTGCGCTCAATGAAATGCCCCACTTAGCCAAAGCCCAGGGCTCTGCGCCTTTTGATGCAGAAGGCCTCGTGACACGTCCTAAAAAAATTATTGACGGCGGCATCTTACAAACCTATCTTTTAAATACCTATTCTGCGCGGCGTTTACAGATGTCTTCCACCGCCAACGCGGGCGGTGTTCACAATGCGGTGGTAAAACCTTCTGACACTTCTTTAGAAGCCTTGATCAAAAAAATGTATCGTGGGCTGATTGTTTCTGAAGTGTTTAGCGATGGTGCTAATATCATAACAGGCGATTACTCGCAAGGCGTGGCAGGTTTTTTTGTGGATAAGGGTGAAATTCAATATCCGGTCGCAAAAATTACGGTAGCAGGCACACTGCGTGATATGTTTAAAAATATTGAAGCCGTAGGTTCTGATGTCGATATCCGCTCACACATCCGCACGCCCTCGATTTTAATGGGTGAGATGATGGTGGCAGGGGAGGGGTAATCGTCTTGAACCTTGATTCAGTATCACCTCTCCCCTTGCGGGAGAGGTCGAACCAGCAGCGCTGGCGAGGGAGAGGGGTACCACTTTATTCAACCACCCCGCCCTTCGGGCACCCCTCCTCTGGAGGGGAATTTTTATAGTATTAATTTATGGCAACTTCCTATCAACAAATCGTCACGCTTCTCAAACAAGAAGGCGTCATCGCTTATCCCACTGAAAGTGTGTATGGTTTAGGCGCGCTCCCTACTTCTGAAAAAGCAGTACGGCGAATTTTAGTGCTCAAAAATCGCTCGATGGATAAAGGTCTTATTTTAGTGGGCAGCCGCTGGGAGCACTTATTAGCCTGGATAGATACCAGCCGTTTAGATCTCAATGCCGCTAAAGAAAAAGTATTATCTCAACAAAGCCCTATCACTTTTTTATATCCGACAC
>JBILMY010000124.1:0-3940 GCA_044375265.1 Gammaproteobacteria bacterium
TTTAAGCTACTACGAGTACCTTCGTAGACTGAACTAAGACAATTCGGTGGCATAAATTTTAAGCTGCTAAAAGCGTAAAAATTATCAAAAGCACCTTTAGAGTGTAAAGTAAAGCCCTCCATATGAAAGGATTTCCAGGCACGTTCATGGGCTAATATAATTTGCTTAGGATCAAAAAATTGCCTTTTCTTATCAGAAGGAGGGCTTGAGAGCCCAAAATAGCCATTGGCTAAAAGGAATTGTGTTTTGAGATCTTGAGAAGAAATGGGGTGAGGCAAAAAAAATTGAATTTCCTTTATTTCTGTTTCGTTTATTTCTGGTTCGTTAAGATCAATTGCTAAAAATTTATCTCTGTAGTCGATGCCCACATCTTCTTGAGAATCCCTATTTTCATTAAGATCAAGAGGCGCTGGAGGGGCCCCAGCAATACCTAAAATTTTAACTTCCTCTAATTTAGCCCCTGTGGCACCCACAATCAATTGCTTTATTCTTGCACTTCCTCCCAAATTAAATTCATATTCCAAATGTCCATGAAAATGGGCAGAAAGAACAGTAGCGCCGTTTAAGTGATGAGTTAGTTTATTTTGTACAATAAAATCAGCCATGAAGCATCCTACAGTAGGATAAGCACTTCTATCATAAGCATTTATTCTCCCATTAATCCAGCGGTATGAATTGCGCGGATCATAGAAGTCATTGTGAGAGAGCGGTAAGTTTTTAAACCAGTATTCAATAAATTTTTGATATTTAACGAGCTCACAGTGCTCAGGATCGGCCTTTTTATCATTTATGACTCTAGCGCCACGGTTACCCGGATCGATAAAAGGATGGTGCATGAGCAAGGTTTTTTTGTAATCTTTATATTTTGGATCACTCAATAATTGGGCAAACCATGCTTGCTGCGCCACATCAAAGGCAAACAAAGGACTGTCTAACACAATCATTAATGTCATGGATTTGTTAAATTCTACTGCATAATAACGATACGGGGCATGTAGATTAAAATTTCCTTTAGAAAAAGGATTGACGGGAAGATAACTTTGCGCCCAAAATAATAAGCCACGCTGAAAACCACACAGATTTTCATAATTATCATGGATCGGCGAAATAGCAAAATTATGAATCATTGTAAATAGAGTTTTTATATTTACTTGCGTTATATATAGATAATTCAGTACAATGCAACAGTTATTTTAAAAGGATAAGTGAATGAAAAGAGCGATTGTTTTACTCTTAGATTCTTTTGGCGTTGGTGCCACGCCCGACGCGGCACCTAGTGATCAAGGGGCTGATACTTTTGGGCATATTGCGCTGCGTTGTTATGATAATCAAACGCCTTTACACATTCCCAATTTAATTTCATTGGGCTTGGGTGAAGTGTCTCGTTTGGTGAAAGGCGAAGCGCTGCCTGGTATTAAAACTTTTTCATCGTATAAATCACTCTATGGCGCTGCGCGTGAAAAAAGCCGTGGCAAAGATACGCCGAGTGGGCACTGGGAAATTGCTGGTGTACCGGTGTTATTTGATTGGGGTTATTTTAATACCCAGACGCCGTGTTTTCCTCAAGCTTTATTAGAAGCCTTGATTGAACAAACGGGCGTGAAGGCAACACTGGGCAATAAACATGCTTCAGGCACAGAAATTATTAATGAATATGGCGATGAACATTGCCGTACAGGCTTTCCCATTGTCTATACCTCTGCCGACAGCGTGTTTCAAATTGCGGCACATGAAGAACATTTTGGTTTAGAGCGGCTTTATCAAGTGTGTGATATTGCGCGCAAATTGGTTGATTCTTATAATATTGGTCGCGTGATTGCGCGGCCTTTTTTAGGCGAAAAGGGTAATTATTATCGCACCGGCAATCGCCGCGATTTAGCAGTCATGCCGCCTTCAAAAACTTTATTACAGCATGTGATTGAAGCGGGCGGTAAAACAATTGCCATCGGCAAAACGGCTGATATCTTTGCGCATCAAGGAATCTCGGAAGATATTCGCGCTGATGGCAATGATGCCTTGTTTGAAGCGACGCTCAAAGCCTTTGGAACGGCCGATGAGGGCAGTTTAATTTTTTCCAATTTTGTGGACTTCGATAGTAAATATGGCCATCGCCGCGATGTCAAAGGTTATGCTAAGGCACTGGAAAAATTTGATGCGCAATTGCCGCGGTTGATGACGCAATTAAAAGAAGGTGATGTAGTTATCATTACAGCTGATCACGGTTGTGACCCAACCTTTCCAGGCTCTGACCATACGCGTGAACACATTCCCATATTAGCCTTCGGCCCGGGTATTCAGGGTGACTCAGTGGGTATTCGAGAGTCATTTTCTGATATTGGTCAAAGCATTGCCAAACATTTGGGAATAAACCCCTTGGCTTATGGGCATTCGTTTTTGTAGGAAATCTCATGAAAAAAATTAATTGTAGAGACGCATTGTATGCGTCTCCTGATAAAAATACAGCGCTTAAGAGACGCATGCAATGCGTCTCTACTGGGGTGTTGTTCACCATCCTATTTTTCACCTCCCTCATCAATGCCAGTCCCTACAGCGGCTTTTATGGCGGATTAGGTGTAGCGAGCACTTGGGCAGAGATTTCCAAAAACCAAACCTTAGTGAATAATTTCCCGAGTGATAATGTGTCTTTTACTTCAGAATCGACTTCTTGGCTTGCTTTATTTGGTGTGAATTTTAATCCTTTTATTGGCGTAGAATTTAATTATTGGGGGCTTGGTACTGTGCATTATACGGTGGGCGATAATACTTTAGCAGAGCCTTTGAATATGAGTAACGTCTTACTCGTGGGCCGCTATCCTTTGGGTGAAGGATTTTCAGTGGAAGCCAAAGGGGGATTATCCTTATTAAAAAGTCATATTGAGGGGATGGAAGACTCAGACAGCAATGCAACCCTTTTTGGGTTTGGAGCTGGGCTTCATTATGCGCTGGCTTTTTGGGATGGCGCAGGTGTTTTCATGAATTATTTTCATACGGGAAAATACGAGGATCACAATGAATTTATTCCGGCGATGAATCAATATGCGTTTGGGATAGATTATCAATTTTAATCATGCAATATAGTCTTGTCTGGTTTCGCCGTGATTTACGCATCCTGGATAACCTTGCTTTATCGAAGGCGCTTCTTGATAAAAAACCTGTTATTGGCTTATATATAATTGATAAAGCCTTTCATGAAGCGCACAAGATGGCGGCTTGTCAATATGAATTTATCTTAGCAGGCGTTGCTGCTTTACAAAAAGAATTAACCCTCTTAAATATTCCTTTACTTATTGTCAATAAAAAACCTGAGGAAGATCTGACCAAAACATTTCTCCTGTGTATGGAAAAACTGGACTGCGATCACTTATATTTTAATAAAGAATATGAATGGCATGAAAAAACACGCGATGAAGCGCTGGCAAAATTTTTAAAAGCAAAAGGCAAAAACGTTTACGCTTTTCATGATTTATTATTACTGCCGCCACGCACTATTTTGACCCAAGAAGGAAATTTTTATAAAGTATTTACCGCTTTTAAACGCGCTTTTTATGGCGCTATACAAAGCCATCCTATTGCTGTGTTTGATAGGCCAAAACCACAAGCTGCAATTCCTTCACTTCCCTTAGAAAGTGTTAAGCTACGGGCGCAAGAAAATTCTCTTTTCCCTGCGGGTGAAAAAGAAGCGGAGCGGCGATTACAGTATTTTTTAAAGTATCATTTAAAAAGCTATCATCAAACAAGGGATTTTCCAGCGCTCAATGCCACCAGCCAATTATCGCCTTATATTGCACGCGGCATGATTTCTTTGCGCCATTGTTTTGTCTCAGCCATGCAATATCTGCCAAACACAGGCGCAGAAACGTGGATGAATGAACTTATTTGGCGTGAATTTTATTTACAGCTTTTAATTGCAACGCCGCGTTTATCTAAGCACAAAGCCTAT
>JBILMY010000125.1:0-3895 GCA_044375265.1 Gammaproteobacteria bacterium
TTTAAGATATTTGAGCAAGGAGCGACGTTGGTTTACTTTTTGAATCAAACCGCGTCTTGAATGCACATCTTTTTTATGGGTTTGCATATGGGCGCTAAGCTCTTCAATGCTTTTAGTGAGCAATGCGACTTGCACTTCTGAGGAACCTGTATCGTTTGCAGAAGCTTGAAATTCTTTCACCACTGATTGTTTTTTTTGAGTAGATAAAGCCATAGAGAGTCTCCTAATATGAGATAAATAGGCCCTTTGGCACGCGTAGATTTGCTGGCTTAACAAATCTGCCTGCCGAGGGTACGGGCGAATTATTGCATAGATTTATAGGAAATACAAGGCTTACTTAGAAATTATGAACCTAAATTAGAGGGCTCATGGTAGAGACGTTTTTATTATTTCCCCTTTCACAACAATAAACTGTGGATAACTTTGTGGATAAAAAATAATAATGTCTAATAAAATTAAAAACTTAAAGTAATTTCTCACTGAAAACAACAGTTATATTAAAATTATCTAATTTAAGTCAATAAAATAAAACAACAATCTAAAAATAAGTTTATATTTTGATTCAGACAATTTTTGTTCAAATAGCCGTGGATATCTTTGGGGACAACTTGGCGCTTTTGAAAAAATACCGTATAATCGGCGCGATTTTTAAAAGAGGTTTATATGGCTGGACACAGTAAATGGGCAAATATTCAACACCGTAAAGGCGCCCAAGATAAAAAACGCGCAAAGATTTTTACCAAACTCATCCGAGAAATTACCGTTTCTGCAAAAATCAATGGCGATCCCGATGCCAACCCACGTCTTCGCAGAGCAGTTGCCACAGCTTTAAGTAACAATATGACCCGCGATACCATCGATAAAGCCATTAAGCGTGGCGCAGGAAGTGATGATAACGATAATATGATGGAATGTGTTTATGAAGGCTACGGCCCTTTTGGGACTGCTTTTTTAGTGGAATGTCTCACTGATAATAAAAACCGTACCGTAGGTGAAGTTCGACACGCTTTTACTAAAGCCGGTGGTAATTTAGGCACTGAAGGCTCTGTCGCCTATCTTTTTAAAAAACAAGGGATTTTTATCTTTGCACCGGGCAGCAATGAAGAAATGATGACTGATATTGCTTTAAATGCTAATGCCGAAGATCTCAAAACCAATGAAGATGGCAGTATTGAAGTGACTTGCGCTTTCGAAGATTTTGATGCTTTGCGTGATGCTTTTGAAAACGAAAAACTTTCTCCCGTTCATGCAGAAGTCGCTATGGTGCCTTCATTAACCATAGAATTGGCAGATGATGAATCCCGCGAAAAAATACAAACCCTCATCGATAAATTAGAAGATCTCGATGATGTGCAAAATGTGTTTACGAATGCGGATATTTAATTACCCCTCACCCTCACCAGTGTTACTGGCTCGACCTCTCCCGCAAGGGGAGAGGCGACATAAATCATTAACTATAATTGACAAAGCAAATTTGGCCATTATCCGCTGTATTCAAAGGATTTAATACAATAGTGGCATTGCTTTGTTCAGGTTCCAAATTCGCGTTGCAGTTTTGCCCTAAAGGATAATTTTGCCCGCTGACCTCCACCCTCACAATGCGAAAAGTCGTATTCGCACTGGAAAGCTGAAAAGTTTTAGATTGATTGGGTCCAAAGTTCGCGACATGCTGTTCAATAAAATTGCCTTCATGCCAGTGATTATAGGTCACTAACATGGGCTGTGCTGTAGCATTCGTCATTGTAATCGTTCCATAAGGTGAAACAGCTTCTACCGGTGGCGGCGCAGCATCCATATCAGGCCCAGCATCATACATACAAGATTGCAAACTCAGTACGGCAGTTACAAGACCCGCTGTCAATAAAATTTTTTTCATGATTTTTCCCCTATTTATTGAAGACACGATGAATCGCGTCTCTACAACCATCTTACTAAAAATTAATATAATTTTCCAGTAAATCGCTTGACTTTTTCGATAAAACCGCCCATAATTCGCTTCTTTATTTACTATTCTTAGGAGACTCTAGCTGTGGCCAATACTGCGCAAGCCAAAAAACGTGTTCGTCAAAACGAAAAAAGCCGTCAAAGAAATGCGAGCCAACGCTCCATGATGCGTACTTCTATCAAAAAAGTTATTGCTGTCATTGAATCTAAAAATGTTGCTGAATCTACGAAGACTTTGCAAGAAACTGTTGCAATTCTGGATAAAATGGCTACTAAAGGCCTTATTCACAAAAATAAAGCCGCACGCCATAAAAGCCGTTTAAATGCTAAAATTAAAGCCTTAGCCGCTTAATTACAGCCGAATGCCCCAAAAGCCCCTGCGTTTTTATCAAATTAAAAACTGGGGGCTTTTTTTTGCCGTAGTATTATTACGATTGCTACATTACCTTCCCTACTTTCTTAAATTTTCTCTTTTCAACACTCTTGGCGCAATCGCTGCTAAGATTGACAGTAAAAACCGCCGTATTTTACTCAAAAACCTTGAACTTTGTTTTCCTGAAAAATCTGTGGAAGAGCGCGAAGCGCTGATGAAAGCCTGTATGCAATCGCATGCACTGGCGGTAATGGAATCCGCCATAGCCTTTTGGGGTACGCAGCATTATCTTCAAAAAAGGGTGGATATTGTCGGCAAAGAACACTTAGATAAAGCGCTCTTGGAAAATCGGGGTATCATGCTGATTACTGGACATTTCACGACTTTAGAATTACAGGGACGCATTATGTCAACCCTAGTAGACTATGCCTCTACTGCGAAACATTTAAAAAATCCGGCAGCAGATTATATCCTCAATCAAGCCAGACGGCGATATTTGTCCAAAACATTTTTTCCCGAAGATTTAAAAAAAGTATATCAAGCTTTGCAACAAGGTGCTGTCATTGGATTTTTACTGGATCAAGATTATGGCACTAAAGGTAGCGTTTTTGCCCCTTTTTTTGGGGTGCCAACAGCAACTACCACGACAATCGCCAGAATTGTCCAAAATACCAATAGCATTGCAATCCCCTGCTTTGTCTTTCGTGAAAAACACCGATATTGCTTAGAATTTTATCCGCCTTTTGAGAATTATCCTTCAGACGATCCCTTGAAAGATGCCACGGAATTTAATGCCTTGGTGGAACGTTGTGCCAGGCGTTATCCAGAACAATATGGTTGGACGTATAAACGCTTTTCGACCCGTCCGGAAGGAACAGCACCAAGGTACGATTAAATTACAGGGAAAGATAATAAAAATTCGGTGTATTGATTCTCTTTCGATTGGTAGGTAATGTTACCCCCATAAGATTCCATCGTGAGAACGCCTGGGAGAAAATGTTTTTTTGAGAACAATTTTTTTGTTTCAGTTAAGCTATCCATGGCCAATCTCCTTCAATCCTTTTTCAATAAGGCAAATAGTATTTCCCTTATAATCTTCTGGCAGTAAATTACTTAAATTTGTTTTGACAGCATCGGGTAACGCTAAATTTTTAATGAAAGCCTGCCAGGTTTCTGCATCTAATGATTTTCCTCGTGTCAAAGCTTTGAGCTTCTCATAAGGGGCGGGCAATCCATAGCGTCGCATGACTGTTTGAACAGCCTCAGAGAGGATTTCAATATGACAATTCAGTTCATCTTTTATTTTTATTTTGTTGATTAATAATGTTGATGCACCTCTAATCAAAGAATGATAAGCAATGAGTGAATGTCCCAGCCCTACTCCAATATTTCGCAATAAAGTAGAGTCCGTTAAATCACGTTGCAGACGAGATACCATTAAACGTGTCGATAAAAACCGCAAAATGGAATTGCCAAGCTCCAAATTTCCTTCAGCATTTTCAAAATGAATGGGATTCACTTTATGTGGCATGGTAGAAGAGCCGATTTCTTTTTCGCTTATTTTTTGCACAAAATAGC
>JBILMY010000126.1:0-3887 GCA_044375265.1 Gammaproteobacteria bacterium
TTTACTTTCTCCAATTCAGTTCCTTAACAACAACCATCAGTGCAATATGTACTGGCCCAATACAATTGATTGAAAAACGAATAAAAAACAGTTACAATAGGAATAAATGAGGTGTAAATTATATGAAAGAGAATATTGTTAAGAATACCAATAAACCCATCATGCCTAATCCTTTTGATACAGGGCATAATAACCCTGTGGTTAAAACGGGCTCTACGATGGGTAGTAAATACTTTGAAAAAATAATGAAACAAGTTATTGAAGGAACTTCTACAGATTCTAAAAAATGAATTTTTTGTATCTAGGCTGTTGACATTTTTAAAATATCATGTCATGTTGAAATTGCCATTAAACATTTTTTAAAGTCTTTTTTATGAATTATTTCGATATAAGAAATCTCACTTTAGCTTTGGAACAAGCTACGCTTTTTTTACAGCAGATTACCGTTGATAAAACGCAATTACAAGATAAAGCCTCTAAATTATTTAACTTTAACTTAATTATTTTGTCTGGAATAAGTGGTTTTATTTTGCATTTCTTAATCCCTCTATCTGCATATTTATATATTTTTCTCATTATTATTTTCGCCATTTATATAATATTTATTTTTTTTCCCATTTCTAAAGCTATTGAACCTGGTATAGAAAATGCCGCTATTGGAAAAGCGCCCTATTTTTTTGGTGAAAAAAACCGACTTATCGACGAGCATTCTGAGGTCATGTTTGAATTACTGCAAGATGCTGAACATAGAATTGAAACCCAACTGACCATTAATCGTGAGATTGAAAAATACGTTAAAAGATCACATCGCTCGACTTTCTTTATTAACATCATTTTAATTTTTACTCTCTTTTCTATACTGTATTTTTTTTCAAAAATAAAATAATAAAGGATTTATATGTTTGTTCGGGTCATTATTGAAAGACCTTTGCGTTCGCATTTTGACTATGCGATACCCGCGCATATTGAACCCGCATCCCTCATTATTGGACAGCGCGTATTGGTCCCTTTTCAATCAAAAAAAACAGTGGCTATTGTGATTGCGCTTGTTGAAAAAAGTGATATTCCGCTTAAGAAAATTAAACCCCTTGAAGCAATTTTAGATGAAACGCCCTTATTTTCTTCCCAAATGGTTACGCTCTTATTGTGGCTCTGTGATTATTATCATGCACCTATCGGTGAAGTATTTTTTATGGCACTCCCCCCCTCGCTTCGAAAACCTAAACCTGCGCTTTTAAAACTAAAAGAAATAAAACCTAAAAAAATCAGCCTACCTGATTATCAATTAAATACTGCACAAAACAATGCGATGACTGCCATCAAAAATGTGTTAGGCACTTTTTCGCCTTTTGTCTTATACGGAATCACAGGCAGCGGAAAAACGGAAGTCTATTTGCAAGTGATCGAAGCAGTCCTTCATCAAGGTGGCCAAGTGTTAGTACTTGTTCCTGAAATTGGGCTTACGCCACAAATGATATCCCGCTTTGAAAAACGCCTCGACGTGCGTATTGGAAAATACCATTCTCATATGGCTGCGGGCGCAAGAACTCAAGAATGGCTGATGGCCAAAGAAGGTATCACTTCGGTAATGATCGGCACCCGCTCTAGTGTCTTTATGCCTTTTAAAAATTTACAACTTATCATCATTGATGAAGCGCATGATGCCTCATTTAAGCAACACGAAGGCGTGCGTTATCACGCTCGCGATGTGGCAGTGAAACGGACACAGCTTGAAAATATTCCCATTGTCATGGGTTCTGCCACACCCTCGCTAGAAAATTTTTATCAAGTCAATCAAGAAAAATATACACTCCTGCACTTACCTGCAAGAACTGGTAACAGCAGCTTACCAGATTACGAACTTATTAACCTGCGTCATGTCACTTTGAACAAAGGCTTTGCACCCGTGGTTTTACAGGCTATAGAAACGCAGCTTGCGAAAAAACAGCAAGTCATGATTTTTTTAAATCGCCGTGGGTTTTCGCCTCTGCTTTTATGCCATGATTGCGCATGGCGCGCAGAGTGCCCTGAGTGTGAACGTCCTTTGACTGTGCATAAACGTTTGAATGCCTTGCGCTGCCACCATTGCGGTTTGTCACAAAAAATACCCGCGCAGTGCCTGCGCTGCCAAAGCAGTAATCTTTTACTCATGGGACATGGCACAGAAAAAATTGAAGAAAGTTTACAGATCCTTTTTCCACGTTATGCCATTACGCGTATCGATCATGATACGACCCGCCGTAAAGATGCTTTAGAAAAAAAACTGACCCTCATCCATGAAGAAAATGTTCAAATTTTAGTGGGCACACAAATGCTTGCCAAAGGTCATCATTTTCCGGAGGTGACCTTGGTCGTCGTGTTAGAAGCCGATAGCGGGCTGTATTCCAGCGACTTTCGCGCCAGTGAACAGTTAGCACAGCTTATCACGCAAGTCGCAGGACGCGCAGGACGCATGGACAAAAAAGGAACGGTCATGATTCAAACCCATTATCCTGAACATCCACTCATGACAGCCTTAACGCAGCTGCCTTATGATGAATTGGCCAGCTTGTTATTGCAAGAGCGCGCGCGCTATCATTTACCACCTTTCATACATTTTATTGTATTGTCTGCCGAAAGTGAGCAAGGCGATAAAGCCCTGACTTTACTGAAAAAATTTCAAAAATACTTGCAAGAAGTTAAAGTGTCTGCGGGAGCTTATACTATTTTAGGCCCTGCCGCAGCGCCCGTTGAAAAACGTGCGGGGCGTTATCGCTATCAACTTATTCTTTCCAGTACGAAACGAAGTCTCATGCATGAAGCGATCAAAAAAGTGTTACCCAAGATAGAGTCTTTTGTGCCGCACGATGTGCGCTGGCATATTGATGTCGATCCGATTGATTTGTCTTGAACTGTGATTAAACAGATTGAACGGATTAACTATGATGTTTACTGTAGAGACGGATTGCATCCGTCTCATTGAGACGCATTCAATGCGTCTCTACGGACTAAAAAATTTCGCCACGGGCGCATAAGAGCGGCGATGCAAAATACAAGGGCCCTGTTTTTCTAATGCAGCTAAATGCGCAGGCGTGCCATAGCCTTTGTGCTTGGCAAAATCATATTCTGGATATTCTAGATGCAAAGCTTCCATTTCTCTATCGCGCGTTACCTTTGCAATAATAGAAGCAGCGCTGATCAGCGGAATTAATAAATCGCCTTTAATAAAGGCTTTAGCAGGATAATGAAGCTTAGGCAGAAATTTGCCATCGACCCACACTTCATCCAAAGTCATATTGAGCGCTTCTACGGCCTTTTGCATGGCGAGTAGCGTCGCATAGTGAATATTGAGGCGATCTATTTCCTCAGCCTCCACACGCCCTATACCATAGGCTAATGCTTTGCTCAGAATAATATCATAAAGCGTTTCACGTTGAAGTGCTGAAAGCGCCTTAGAATCTTTGACACCGTCAATGACAGTATCAGCAGGCAAAACCACTGCGGCGGCAATGACGGGACCTGCCAAACAGCCTCGCCCCACTTCATCAACACCTGCAATGATCATTTTATTGATTTTCATTTACCCTCACCCTGCACTATCGCGCAGACCTCTGCCACAACGGGAGAGGTGATTTTTTTACTACTTCGGCATTTTACTTCATTTACTCTTGCCAGTACTAGGGTTTTATGGAAAAATACAGGCATGGTAACAACTATCAATGGAAAAAAACTCGCGGATGTTTGGCTCTTAGAAAATAAGGCGCGTCTTTCTGCGCTCAAACGCGCTTCGCCTCCCACGTTGGCGATTGTTCAGTTGGGCGATGAAAATGCTTCCCGTATTTATATTGAACGCAAGAAAAATGCTTGTGAAACGGTAGGTATTCAAACAGAACTCTATCAGTGCCCCA
>JBILMY010000127.1:0-3856 GCA_044375265.1 Gammaproteobacteria bacterium
ATCATTTTTGACAAATAAATATTTTTTTGATAAGGTGCCCGCTATCTTATGAAAAAAGTCATTATTCTCAGTACGGTCGCACTTCGCTATTTGAATCTTTCGCAAATACCTGCAGAGCTATCGTTATACGTGGTGTTGGATGAAATGGAGATTTCTGCGCTAACGCCTGAATTAGAAAAAGTATTGTCGGGCAAAAAAGTCATTCAAGGCAGTGTGAAATCAGGCCCACTGATTGAGCTGAATGAATCGGCGACAGAGATTGCCGTCCAAGAGATACTCAGCACTGATCTGCGCGCCCATTGGACTATCCTTTCTTTTAATGAAAGCCTGCTTTTCATGGTAGCGCGCCTTAACCAAAAATTTCACATTGCGGCTTTAACAGAATCACAACTTGAACCTTATCAAAATAAATTGACGATGAAGTTGCGTTTGGAGGAAAAAGGTCTTCGTGTGCCCAGGCATACACATTTTGATACTGCGAGGGCTATGCAGGATACGGCGCCTTATTTTTCAGAACTTCGTGAGCAGTTAGCCTTACCTTTTATTCTCAAACCCACCAGCAGCTGCGGTAGTTATGGTGTGTGCCGTGTCAATACCTTGGCTGATTTTGACGTCTTTGTTAAAACGGTACCTGAAGATATTGCGTATGAGGCCGAAGAATTTATTCAAGGCACGCTTTATCATTGTGATACGGCGATTCGCAATGGGCAAATTATTTTTTCAGAATGCGCTACTTATACTTGCCCTGGGATTGATTTTTTCAAATACCAGGCACTCGGCAGTGCCATGCTTTTTTCAGAGGATGATCCGTTACGGCAGCGGATATTGACCTTTACCGAGCAGTGTTTGACGGCTGTAGGTAAAATGGATGGTGTGTCTCATTTGGAATTATTTGTCACCCCCAAAGACGAGCTGATTTTTTTGGAAGTTGGTGCAAGGCCGCCTGGCGCGAGTGTAGCGCAAATGGTTGAGCATGATAGGAAAGTCAATCTCATTAATGTGCATTTGTGTTTATTGACGCAAACACCGTACGCTATTGCTACAGATCGGGTGGGCTATAGCATGCACGCCAATTTACCCATGGCAGAAGGCATTGTAGAAGCTTTGCTTGAGCCTGTTCTCACGGAAGGACATTGTGATATTCAATGGCTCGTTAAACCCGGCGAGCGCTTACAAGCTTCCCAGTCCATTGTGGAGATGTCAGGTCGATTATTTGCGACCTTCTCTAGCTTAAGTGCTTTGCAAAAAAACTTTGAGATTCTTAAGCAATATAAGCCGCTTAAGTTAAAGCATTAAAAGAAGTAGTATGCCAAAGACGAAGTCCAATATCAGTTTAGGGTATGCAGCAGGGTTGGGTTACTGTGTGATGACAGCCCTTTCCACCATTTCTATTGCGCAAGTCGTTCGTTTCATCGATCCTATTGTGTCAACGTTCATGACTTTTTTTATTACCCTGTGTTTTTTTCATCTCGCCCGTTTTCGTTCTCTTTCACCTCTTTATCGAACGGGCTGGCAATTTAAAAAAGGCTGGCTTGAGATTAATCTTTGGACGGCCTTAACCTGGATCGGCACTTTTTATGGCTTGAAATATATGGATGCAGTATTGTTTCTCACACTTTTTATGGGACTGATACCAAGCTTTACTTATTTCATTTCTTTGGCAAAAGGACAGGCTGTTTATCAACCCATTCGCTTAGGATTTGCCTTGCTTATTTTAGCATTGATTGTATGCTTAAGTTTTTTTTCAGGCAAGATATACCATACCTCTTTACTGGATTATTTTTTGGGTGTGCTCTATGCCATCATCAGCGTGACGGGCGCTGCACTTTACCTCATTCAATCCAAGCGCTTTCAGCAGCAAACGGCATTATCTGCCGCTGATTTATTGGCCCTTCGCTTTTGGGGATTGCTGCTGATCTGTTTGGTGTGGATTTGCTTGCGTGGCCATCTGCATGAATTTCCAGAGTTACCATATTTTCATTTTATTTATTTAGCTGTAATTACGGCGATATTACCGCTGTATCTGATGCAGACAAGCCTGCATCGACTGGGTGCCTTGAATCTTTCTTTTATCATGCCGTTTATTCCGGTATTGACTTATATTCTTTTATTATTACTGGGGCAAGCGTTTCATGCGTCTATTTTAATCACGCTGCTTATATTGTCAGCCGTTTTAATTGCACAAACTGCTTATACGCATAGGAATATACTTGCTAAAAGCTTTGGAAAAGTGTTGTGAGTTTTTATACGGTTTTTATTGAAACGCCTGTAGGGAAAATTTTTGCGCTGGCAGATGAGTATTTTTTATATCAATTAGATTTTGTGAAAGAAGAATTTTCTCAGGATTTTTTTGAAAAAAAATATCAGACGAAAATAATGCGAAAAGACAATGCTGTTTTATCTTTACTTCAAAAAGAGTTGACGCAGTATTTCAAAGGAAAATTAAAAGTATTTACCACCTCCATATCTTTTTTTGGGACGCCTTTTCAGCAAAAAGTATGGCAAGGGTTACAAACCATTCCTTATGGAAAAACGCTTTCTTATCTTGAGCTTGCCAAACATATTAAAAACCCCACAGCCTGCCGCGCCGTGGGCAGCGCCAATGGTAAAAATCCTATCAGTATTATCGTGCCTTGTCATCGGGTGATCAATCACAGTGGAACAATGGGGGGCTATGGCGGGGGATTAGAACGTAAGAAGTGGCTGCTTATGCATGAACAGCAATTTTTTTAGCAGGATTTTTCTGTAAACCCAAATAAGCGGTAAAAATCATCCCGTACGCCTTTGACATCGGCGAGCGTTTGTAAATGTGATTCGTCAATCATTTTCCAGCGTTTCAATACTTCTGTCTGCACTGCAACATCATTTTCTTTATCATCCAAGCGAATGATGATTTCATCAAGATTATTTAAATGATCGTGGCAAAGACGCAGCATTTGATCTAAGGCATCTTCATGCGTATGATTTTCTTTCATTACGCGATAGAGCAAGCTTAAATATAAAGGTAGCACTGGAATGGCGGAGCTGGCTTGTGTGACCAATGCTTTATTAAAGGCAATGCGTGCCACACCTAAAATAGGCTTTAATAATGTTTCGATAGCATCGCGTGTTTTTTCTAAATGCTGTTTGGCAGCGCCGATGGTGCCATCTCTATAAATAGGGCGCGTGAGAGCGGGGCCTTCATAAGAATAAGCAATCGTTTGTGCATTCGGTGCCAAACATTTTTCCTTCAGCAAATACGTTATCCAGGCTTCCCAATCTTCACCGCCCATCACTTTAGTCGTGGCAGCGATTTCTTCGTCCGAAGCAGGAGCGATGGTGACGTCACTTAACGTTTCTTTAAAAATATCCAGGCTTTTGGCGTGATAAGATTGCCCAATGGGCTTTAATGCGGAATGATAAACACCACCATCGGGCATGGTACGTTTGGGCGCTGCGATACTGTAAATGACTAAATCGATACCTTCGGGAAAAGATTGTGTAATTTCAGCTGCGACTGATTTTTTGCAAGATTCACTGAAGACATCGCTATTAAGGGTTTTTGCGTAATAGGCTTTTTTATGGGCATGCTGCTCAAGGCTTTGCGTAAAATACCAGCCTGCCGAGCCATCGCGTTTGTCATCGGGTGCGCGTTCTAACATGACACCCAGCGTGTGTGCTTTAGCGCCAAACGTCAGAGCAATGCGCGTCGAAAGGCCATATCCTGTGGAGCAGCCGAGAATGAGCACATTTTTATACTTCGTTTTTAAAGTGGTTGCTTCCGCGCGCTGAATATAGTTTTGTACCAGCTTATCACAACCTTCCGGATCGCAATTGATGCAAATAAGACCTTTGATTTTTGGTGTCGTCATGCGTT
>JBILMY010000128.1:0-3855 GCA_044375265.1 Gammaproteobacteria bacterium
CTTTCCCACTGTTTTTTGCCATCCACAAAATAACGCACGCGTGACAATGCCGCATAGCCATTGTCGATTTTTTTTATTGTAAAATCATACCAATCGAGCGCTTGGCCCGCATACGTGGTCCAAGGCCGTAAATTATCTTTGGGCCCAATAAATAAATATTTTTCTTTTGACGAAATATAATGCCAGGCATCATAACTGCCGAATTGATGCAGACTGACTGAAGAAGGAGTTGCCCCAATACAGATAGGAATAGTGATGCTTTGCAGCATTTCTTTAGACAATAAACGCGCATAAGTTTTTTTGCCGGTTTTATCCAAAATATCGTAGCGCTCTTTAAAAAAATATTGAAAGAGTTTGATAAAAGGTTTTGTGGGATGCGCAATATCTTTCACCAAATGTTCTGAGAATTTCCCTGCAACATGATTAAAAAGCGTTCGGATAAAGGGATGATTCAGTACATAACTCAAACCACGCTGCACTATCGAAGGAATATGTTTTTTTTGCCCTGAACCATTCGCAGCAGCATAAAGCGACATAAAAAAAGAATTTTCTGCGCCGCCATAATACATGATGTGACGATAAATATCCGTTGAAAAATCATACACGAAAATCGCTTTTAAGGCGGGAGGGTGCTGCGAAGCTACCAAAAGCTGACTCATTGAAAAATAAGATACGCCAAGCATACCTACAGTGCCATCACACCACTCTTGTTTGGCAATCCAGGCAATCGTTTCACAGAGATCTTTTCGCTCTCCTTCTGAAAACCACATATCGACTTCACCGTCAGAACGATCGGTGCCGCGTTTATTGGCTAAAACATGCGCATAACCATTGGGGATGACACCCGTGCCGCATTCATTTTCAAACATCGGTGCCTGCGCTATAAAGAGGCTGCGATTATAGGCAGACCACGATAATAAAGCGGGCACTTTGGGGGCTTTATTCGGGCGGTAAATATCGGCGCTTAACGTGATGCCATCAGACATCGGAATGCGGGCATCTTCTTCAAAATAAATATCGTGATAAAGGGGTTCACTGTGTGCGTTCTTAATGCTGGCACCTGCATATTGCGGCTGCATGAGTTCAATAAAAGGCTTAACAATTAAACGATGGCCTTTTTTGGCGTTACGTTTAGTTTTATGGGTAAGCATAAAAATTCCTCATTTCCGATACACCACGCTCACGGCAGTATTACCAAACGCACTGCGTAATTCGTGAAGTAAATCATCCGACAGGCGTACTTTCCATTCATCACCCAGTTTAATGCGAGCTACGGCATCGCCTTTTTTATAATCAATGGCGACTTTACAGCTGCCCCCTTGATGCTTGGCTAACAGTGCTTTTAATTCAGGACTGCGCGTCGCAAGCTCTGCTTCACTTAAGGTAATGAGTAAGCCTTCGGCATGACGGCTTCGCAACTGATCAAGACTTAAGATATCCCGCACATTGCTGCGATATTTTCCACTGAATTTATCAATGCTGATATCGCCTTCAAAATACAGTAAAGTATCGACTTCAAAAAATTGCCGCTTGGTTTGATAAAGTTCTGAAAACACCGGAAACTCTACACTGCCACTGCTGTCTTCTAAAATAATAATCGCCATCGGGTCGCCGCGTTTGGTCACCATGTTCCGAACATCCGAAATATAACCTGCCACTCTAAAACTACCTTGCGCTTCCAGATCCAGCATTGATAATTCATGGGAAATAATTTGCTTAAGTTCATCACGATAACCGTGAATAGGATGCCCTGATAAATAAAGGCCTAGCACTGCTTTTTCATGGGCCAAGATTTCTTTTTCTGAGACCTTCATTTCTTTAAAAATAATGTGGGAGGTTTCTGAAGAAAGTGTGCCAAATAAATCATGTTGTTTTTGTGCTACATTTTGCTGCGCTTTTTCAGCAAAAGATACTACTTCATTTAATTGCGCCAAATAACTGGCGCGCGAAAAACCAAAGCTGTCAAACGCGCCCGCTTTAATCAGTGCTTCTAACACACGCTTATTGACTTTGCGCAAATCAAGCCGCATACAAAAATCCACGAGATCCGTAAAAGGTTTCTTTTTCCGCTCTATTGTGATGAGATCAATGGCGGCGCGCCCCGCACCTTTGATTGCACCCAGACCATAACGAATGGTTTTTTCATCCACTACCGTAAAATAATATTCAGACACATTGATATCAGGTACCAAAATCGTACAGCCCTGCGCTACCGTATCTTGATAAAAAATCACGACTTTATCCGTGTTATCCATATCAGAAGAAAGCACGGCGGCCATAAACTCTGCAGGATAATGTGCTTTGAGCCAGGCGGTTTGATAAGACAATACAGCGTAAGCGGCAGAGTGGGATTTATTAAATCCGTAGCCTGCAAATTTTTCCATCAAATCAAAAATATGATTGGCGACTTCTGGCGCAACAGTATTTTTCATCGCGCCTGCCACAAAAATGGCGCGCTGTTTGGCCATCTCTTCAGGTTTTTTCTTACCCATCGCGCGACGTAAAATATCTGCGCCACCGAGCGTATAACCTGCAAGTACCTGCGCAATTTTCATCACTTGTTCTTGATAGATGATGACACCACAGGTTTCTTTTAAAACTGATTCTAACAAAGGATGTTCATACACAATAGCGGCGCGTCCGCGTTTTCTCTCGATAAAATCATCGACCATTCCCGCTTGTAAAGGCCCCGGTCGAAAGATAGCGCCCAAATCCACGATATCAGAAAACATCGTAGGCCGAAAACGTTTGATGAGATCTTTCATGCCGCGTGACTCAAACTGGAAAATCGCTGTGGTATTTCCTGCTTGCAAGAGTGCATACGGTTTGGGATCGTCGAGCGGCAACGTTTCAATATCTATCAAAGGCTCGCCTTTTTGTGCGCGTGTTTTATTGACTGCTTTCACCGCCCAGTCAATGATAGTAAGTGTACGAAGTCCCAAAAAGTCGAATTTCACAAGCCCCACGGCTTCAATATCATCTTTATCAAATTGACTCACGGGAATATCACCGGGCGTCTCTACATACAGCGGGGTAAAGTCCGTTAAGGCTGAGGGCGCAATCACAACGCCGCCTGCGTGTTTGCCCACATTGCGCGTAATGCCTTCTAATTTTTTAGCCAAATCAATCAGCTCTTTGACTTCTTCTTCTTTTTGATAACGGTGCAGTAAATCAGGATTTTGTAAAAGCGCTTTATCAAGCGTTATCTCAAGTTCAAAGGGTATAAGTTTGGCAAGTTTATCCACAAAACCATAGGGCTGCGCCAAGACGCGCCCCACATCGCGCACTACCGCTTTGGCCGCCATGGTACCGTAGGTAATAATTTGTGAGACTGCCGCTTTGCCATATTTTTGAATCACATACTCAATCACGCGATCGCGCCCTTCCATACAAAAGTCGATATCAAAATCGGGCATGGAAATGCGCTCGGGATTTAAAAATCGCTCGAATAAGAGTCCATGATAAATAGGGTCAAGCCCCGTAATTTCTAAGGCATACGCTACCAGCGATCCTGCGCCCGATCCGCGCCCAGGCCCCACTGGAATCCCATGCGTTTTAGACCACTTGATAAAATCCGCCACGATTAAAAAATAGCCTTCAAAGCCCATACGGGTAATCACAGCAAGTTCGATGGCAAGCCGTGCTTCATAGGATTTTTTAGTTTCATCATCGCTGACATACGATAATTGATTAAAGCGTTTATGTAATCCCGTTTTGGCCTCCAGAGCGAAATATTCGGCCAAGCTTAAACCTTGGGGAATCGGAAAATTCGGTAAAAAGACTTTTCCAAAAGTCAGTGATAAATTACAACGTTCTGCAATATGCACTGAATTTTGCAGCGCCTCTGGAATATCG
>JBILMY010000129.1:0-3839 GCA_044375265.1 Gammaproteobacteria bacterium
AAAACAGGCCGTGAAAAAACAATTCTCACGCTAGCCAGTATAGTGATGGCAGCCCTATTATTTTTTTTACTCACAAGAACACATTTGAGCAATGTAAATTTATGCCTGATTTTACTAGGCTTTGGCTTAGTGTCCAGCGCACAAGTATTAGTGTGGCGCATATTTACTCAGATTTTTCCGACGAAAGAATTAGTGGGAACCGCGAGTTCAGCCACAAATTTAATTATTATGCTGAGTATTGCCTTTTGGGATTTATTGATCGGCCAATTGATTAATGATTTGCATCAGGGTACCAGTAGTTTCGTTGCCCTTCCCGAATTGCATAAGGCTTTATTTATTTTACCCGTCTTGGTGTTATTCAGTCCGTTGTTTTTATTGGGATTGCCGCGAACAGAGGATAAATAAAAAGGCAGTGATACAAAAAAAGCGTATTATCTCGCCTTTTTCACTTTCCATACAGCAATAGCCTCTGCTAAGGTTTTATCAGGATGAGACTGAAAAAATTCTCGGATATGACGATTATATTCAAATTGCGGCGCAATGTTTTTTGTTTTTTTAGGTAACTGTTGATCTTTTTCATGAGCCTTAATAGCATCACCCAAAGTCTTGCCAATTTCTTGCTGAATAAAATCACGCATTATTTGGTTAAAATGAAAGCTTGACCCAAGTTCTTGTAAGAAAAAGGCACGCAACTCTTTGCCTAATTTAAAGCCCTTTGTAATCACAGTTTCACGGGTTAATTCTTTTGGCATTTTTTTAGTAATGGAAGGCGTAGCGATCTTGGCTATTTTTCCCGTTTCTAAAAAATGAACTATGCGGTGATTTAATTCGATTTTTGATCCTGTTGTGGGCAAGTTATTTTGAGAACAAAAATCGATAAGTTCTTTTTTGAGAAAATAATGATTTTTAAAATCATCGATGGAAATTTTTGGCGTTAATGAGGGATGGTGCATATATTTAAACCTAACCCATCTTTACAAGCCTTTTCCGTCCTGCCAAGATCGTGATGAATGCAAGTAATCCAAAGCCGGCCAAAGTATAGGCTAAGGGTAAGGTTGAATTCACTGAAAATTCTAAGACCAGCTGACAGACGATAAACGCAAAGACAAATTGTAAACAACCAAATAAGGCTGAAGCAGTTCCTGCCATTTCAGGAAAAGGCGAAATCGCGCCACCCGCGCCTGCACCCATCATAAATGCACCACCCGTCGCCATTAATGCCATGGGGACCATAAAAGCCTCGATAGATAATCCAAAAATGTAATACCACCATGCCATCACTACTCCGCTAGAAAGCATTAAAACAGCGCCTATCACCACGGTTTTATAAATACCCAGATGTTTCGAGCAATATCCACTCAGCAAACTGCCTAAGAAAAACACGATGCCAATCTCACCAAAATAAAACCCAAAATGTTCTGATGACACATGAAGTAAGCTAATAATAATATAAGGTGATACAGAGAAAAATGTCAAAAATCCGGCAAATGCAGCGCAATCACAAAAAGTGTAAATTAAAAATTCAGGTTTTTTTAAAACATGCAAATAATCCTTAAGAAAATTTTTATCGAGATATTTTTTATTTTTAGGGTTTAAGGTCTCATTGACATTTATTTTTGTAGAAATAAAAATAATCGCCGCAAGCAATGCTAAAAAAAGAAAAGAGGCTCGCCAATTGATAAAGTAAGCTATATATCCACCCATTAACGGCGCTAATAAAGGAGATAATGAAATGGTAGAATTTAAAAAGCTGTATATACGGGCGCATTCGTTCTCTGAAAACAAATCACGCACAATCGCAAGGCAAGTCACCATCATTCCGCACGCGCCAATGCCTTCTACAATCCGACCAAAAATTAAAGCAGTGATATTCCATGCTGCGGCGCATATTACGGAACCAATAAGCAAGAGAAGGATGCTGGCTAACACTATTTTTCGACGACCGATGTGATCACTAATAGGGCCAAGAATTAGCTGGCCTATTCCTGTCACTAATATAAATAAACTGACCGTCAGCTGCATCACTCCCGTGCCGACCCCAAAATAATCTCGAATGGTCGGAATACTGGGTACATAAATATCTAATGCTAGCGCAAAACTAAAAATCAATGGCGCGAGAATGAGCAATATTCCTGAAGTGGTTCGTGAGGCGAGAGGTTTAGATTGAAACATGATGCGATTTTATCTCTGAATGAAGTTACGAATAATACATGATAGGGCATGTACATATCAAGTAATTCCGCGAAGGACCCACATCCTGCCATTAAACTGCTGTTGACAAAAAAATTTATATATAGTATAGTTAAGGTGTTCACGAGGAAAAGGGGGCCGAACGGTTAATTGCCTAAGGAACCCTTTTCATTTTCTCTATTTTTTTCTTAATATCTTTATTACTTAAGTCAGAAGTATATTTAGAATCAAAGTTATCCCTATATAAAGAAGAAGCCTTTTTTGCATCTGGAAAAAGAATTTTTTTAAGTTTGTTTTCTTCAATTAAAAAATCAACCAACCGTTTATAATCTCCATCTCCAGAAACTAAAATGACTTTCCCGATGATTTCTTTTTTATAAAGCTTTTGCATGATAGAAAAAACAATGTCACAATCAACATTACCTTTCTTTTTGCCTTGCATCAATGAGTGATGCTCTCTAAAAACAAGAATAAAACCAGCTTCCTGAATTTTAATATACATGTCACGATATTTTTCTTGTATAAAACCTAAAAAATAATAAGCTTGTAATACCTGATATTTTTCTCTTAAATATATACGGAATTTTTTAAAACTGACTACCCAAGCTTGATGACTTCCCAGCGTACCGAGTTGCAAATTTTGTCCATCGATAAAGGCATAATTTTCTATAGTTTCTTGTTTATATAATTGCATCTTTTTATTCCAATTACGGGTTAATATGCAATTCATGTGCTGTATTTAACTATTTGATTTTCACATCTAAATCTTTTCGATGTTTTTAATATCCGTCCCCTAAAAAAGCAAGAGCTCCCGAAGGAGCTCCGCGCCCTACAAACGAAGCCATAGGGGAAGTAGTAAGTGTAATTATAAAATAAATTAAATTGTTTATCAAGGATAATTAATGTAAAGTTGAGCTCTTTAAAACAATTTTCCGCCAATCATTGCATCGGTCTTATCGGGGGCTATCAAAATAACTTTGCCCTCTTTATCTGGCACACCCAGCGTCAAAACTTCCGATTCGAAAGGGCCGATTTTTCTGGGTGGAAAGTTAACCACGCCTAAAACCTGCTTTCCGACCAGTTCATCTTTTGAATAAAGCGCAACGATCTGCACTGAAGAGTTCTTTATACCGATTTCAGAACCGAAATCAATTTTGAGTTTATAGGCAGGCTTTTTGGCTTCTGGAAAATCATGAACCTCAATAATTTTTCCAACTCTAATATCTAATTTTAAAAAATCGTCTATTGTTGCCATAACTTATTTTACGCCAATGTAGATCTCAACTTTGCCAGAAGAATGGTAAAGCTCATATTCTGAAATAAAGGTTTTTTCTAGCTGCGTGGCCTGCCAAATTTTCATCCATGCCTCACCGACTTTCTCAAGCCCGCCTTTTTCTACATCGAATACTACTCTGTTGGTCGGTTTAATAATGGTTGATACCATGCCTGCGGGAATATCTTTAAGCTCGCTGACTTCTGCGCCGATAATCAAAGAATAAATCCCTTCATTATTTTTCCCTTCATTTTCAAAATTGGTGAAGCGAATCGCTATCTCGTGAAAAATTTTGGGACATCCAAGTCCACCAAAATTTACTCGATAACGCGATAAGCAATTGGGCCGCGGCCGTCCTCCTCAATTGGGCTCCGTG
>JBILMY010000200.1:0-3829 GCA_044375265.1 Gammaproteobacteria bacterium
GTGAGCGAAATTTGTTTCCCCACGTAGAGCATATTTTTTTGAACGCCCCGCCTTTCAATACATAAGGTAATTACATCGCCCAAATAATTTTGCGGCACTAAAATAGCAGCTTGCACCAAGGGCTCTCTGATTTCTTTAATAACATTCGTCGCGGGTAATTTTGAAGGGTTATCAATGATGAGAAGTTCATCTTTCACGGTAAGCACTTCATACACTACAGTGGGCGCCGTGGTAATTAGCGAGAGATCATATTCACGCTCGAGCCGCTCTTGGATAATTTCCATGTGCAGCATGCCTAAAAAACCGCAGCGAAATCCAAAGCCCAAGGCATCAGAAGATTCAGGTTCATAAAATAAGGCAGCGTCATTGAGACTGAGTTTATCCAGCGCATCACGAAAGGCTTCATACTGATCGGTATCAATGGGGAAAAGTCCCGCATAGACTTGCGGTTTAACTTTTTTAAAACCGGGCAGCGGTACAGTGGCAGGATTTTTCGCAGTCGTCAAGGTATCGCCCACAGGCGCGCCATGAATATCTTTAATCCCTGCAATAACAAAGCCCACTTCACCGGCAGTTAAGATGTCAACATTTTTTCGCTTCGGCGTAAAAATACCCACGTGATCTACAGGATACATTTTCCCTGTCGACATCACTTGAATTTTTTCACCAGCTTTAATGCTGCCTTCCTTGACACGCACAAGGGATACTACCCCTAAATAACTGTCAAACCAAGAATCGATGATCAGCGCTTTGGTAGGCGCTTCACGCGAACCTTGGGGGGGTGGGATTTTGAGAATAATTTCTTCAATGAGTTCAGGCACACCCAGACCCGTTTTTCCGCTCACACATTTTGCATCGATGGCTTCAATGCCAATAATTTCTTCAATCTCTTCACAAATCCGATTGGGTTCTGCCTGGGGTAAATCAATTTTATTTAAAACGGGTAAGACTTCCAAGCCCTGTTCAAGGGCCGTATAACACACCGCTACGGTTTGTGCCTCGACCCCTTGCGCGGCATCTACGAGTAAAATCGCGCCTTCACACGCAGCTAATGAGCGCGAGACTTCATAAGAGAAATCCACATGACCCGGCGTATCGATAAAATTGAACTGATAGGCTTCACCATTTTTAGCGGTGTAATATAACGTCACGCTTTGCGCTTTGATTGTAATGCCCCGTTCGCGTTCTAAATCCATGGAATCGAGCACTTGTGCTTCCATTTCACGCTCAGCAAGTCCCCCGCATAATTGAATTAGGCGATCAGATAAGGTGGATTTTCCATGATCAATATGGGCGATGATGGAGAAGTTTCGAATATGGGATAATGGCGTACTCATGAAGGGCAAATACTATCATAAATCACCGTTCTCGTAAAGATTAACGCCAATACCTAAGACCAAATGACATTCTCGTATCCGCTGACATTGTTCGTATTGGCAATATTACCACCGGCTTTATTTTGCTTCGCAAACCCACTAACGGTTGTATTGGTTTCGCCATTGCCAATTTTAATTGAAACTGTTCCCGCTTGAATTTTGAAAAAATAATAATTTCCCTGAGTAGCATCTTTTACCAATGTGACATTGTTACCATAAAATCCATTGCCCACAACTTGAGTAGCATTATCCGTAATACTCTCAAAATAAATACCATAAAAATCTCCTCCGCCAGAAATAGTGCCTACACTTACGCTATTTTCAGAAAGATTTTCTGTGAGTTCTTGCTTACCGCCATTGATAAAAGAAATGCCAGACAAGAAATTACCTGTATCTGAGACATCTCCTGCAGTAATGTGATTGTCGGACACATTGCCCGTCAGGGTCTGCGTACCCGTGGCATTATCAAAAACAAGTCCCTTGACGTTAAGGTCGGTTTGGGGTGTCTCCAAAGCAGCATTATTATTTGAAATACTTCCTAATGTAATTTGATTACTTAAGACATCGCCTGTCAGGGTTTGAGTTATGCCGTCATTCTCAAAAGAAATGCCTGAAACAGCAAAGCTATTTCCAGTCTCAAAAGAAATATTCCCCAAAGAGACGGTATTATTTTCCACAGAGGCATTGATGTCTTGACGCGTATTATTATTTAAAAAGTAAATACCTTGGATATCGGAATCGGTCAGCGTATTGATAACACTTTTATCGGCATTCATCCCAATATAAATGTTATTGTTTGAAATAGCATTGCCCCCACTGCCTATATTTTGTGTGCCGTAATAATTAAAAAAATAAATACCTTTGACATTAGCACCTGCAGTGATAACTTGTGTTGATTCACTGGCAATATTCAGTGTATTTTCTGCTAAGTTTCCATCAAATTGCTGTAATGTCCCGTAATTTGAAAAATACATCCCATAGACGCCGTTGACAATCCCTGAAGCTTCTCCTCTATCAATAACGGTCCCTATATTGATATCATTTTTTCTAATATGCGTTACTGTTTGTTCCCCTATATCCGTATTCAAAATCATCAAACCTCTCGCATTGGCATGATTGAGATCGCCGATATTGACAGTATTTCCTGCAACAAAATTAACTGTTTGAGTACCTGCATTTCTGATAAGAATACCATTTGCACCTGAAGTATGTGCATTATCGTCATATAGGTTTCCAATAGTAATAACATTTCCCACAAGTTCAGCACCTATACTATTTAAAGTCTGCGCGCCTTGCTGATTATAAGCCCCTATCCCCGTTACAAAAGCAGAATTAGTTATTTGATCTGCTTCTTGAGCTGCAATAGAAATACTATTATTGGATAAGGTACCTTCGAAATTTTGTGTTCCTGTTCCATGAGTTCCATTTAAAAAATAAATTCCATACGTTCCATTAAAAGCTGTAATATTATAATTTCCTTGGCCGCTGACCGCACCTATATTGATGACGTTATCGGTAATATCCCCTGAAACAGTTTGCCCTAAACCCGTATTACTGTTATCTACAAAAATAATTCCTCTTGCATTGATATTTACAGTATCTCCTATGGTAATTGTGTTATAACTGATACTGCCATTTTGAATGAGCGTCTGACTGTTTTTATTTAAAAAATAGAAGCCCGTCACGTTAAAAATAGCAGGGGAGTCATTATTGATATCTCCAAAAGTCAGTGTATTCCCTTCAGCAGCATTCAAACCTCCAATCGAGCCCTTGAAGGTTTGTGTATCATCATTAGAAAAATAAATTCCATAAGCCGTTGAATTAGATATATCCCCTAGGTTAATTTCATTACTGAGAATATTTGTATTTGCAGCATCACTTCCTATATTTTGGGCACCTGCGGTATTTAAGAATTCAAGGCCATAGACAACTGCATTATTGCTGATGCTTTGATTTTCTCCCGTAGCAATATTAATTTCATTCCCCACAATATCTTGAGTAAGACTTTGCGTTCCTGTAGCCCATCTATTTAAAAAATAAATGCCATAAGCGCCACCACCACTGACTGCGCCGATAGTAATCGTATTTTTCGTCGCCTCATCACTGCCCCCTATGCGGCTATTAATGGTTTGGGAAACATCAAAATTATCAATAAATAACCCATATGCAGTGGAATTGGTAATATCGCCAAAAGTAATGGTATTGCCTGAAATTTCATTACTGCCGCCTGCCACGCCTATCGTTTGTGTTCCAACAAGATTAAAAAAATAAATACCATAAGCCGTTGAATCAGTGAGGTCTCCTATTGTAATGCTATTACCAGACACATCACCATTGATAATCTGTTTATCGTTATTATTAAAATAAATACCGCGCACAGTGCCGCCATTCAGATCATTGGTAAAAGTAATGTTATTATTCTCAACGCCCGTCACTGTCATTTGATTAGGGTG
>JBILMY010000131.1:0-3821 GCA_044375265.1 Gammaproteobacteria bacterium
CGTAAAATGGGCACCACGAGGCCTTTTTCAGTCGATACCGCAACGCCCACATCTTGATAAGCGTGATATACAACATCTGTGCCATCGATAAAGGCATTGACGGTCGGGAAACGTTTTAAGGCTTCGACCACGGCTTTGGTGAAAAAAGACATAAAGCCTAATTTGATACCGTGTTTTTTTTCAAAGACATCTTTGTATTGACTACGCAGTTCCATCACCGCTTGCATGTTGACTTCATTGAAGGTGGTGAGAATCGCAGCATTTTGTTGAACGCTGAGTAAGCGTTCGGCAATACGTTGACGTAGGCGTGACATGGGTACACGCTCTTCAATGCGGTTACCGGTGATTGCTGCAGATTTACTCCACACATCCTCTTTGGTAATCCTGCCTTTTTTACCGCTGCCTTCAATGCTGGCAGGATCAACGGCCGTTTCTGCCACCGCGCGGCGGGCAGAGGGGCTTAAGTCGGCTGATACTGCAGGGGCTGCTTTTGCGGGTACTGCTTCTACGGGCGCAGCAGCAGGTTTAGATTCAGGTGCTTTTGGGGCATCAACTTTTTTGACTTCTCTGGGTTCCAGGCTTGCCAAGACTTGCGTGGCTTTGACGACGCTGCCCTCTTTAAAATGAATCGCCGTGATCGTGCCACTGACAGGCGCAGGGACTTCCAAGACCACTTTATCCGTTTCTAAATCCAGTAAATTTTCACCTTCCGCAACACTGTCGCCGACTTTTTTATGCCAGGCTGAGACGGTAGCATCGCTGACCGATTCAGGAAGGGCGGGCACTTTGATTTCAATTGTCATACAAAAAACCTCAAGCAAGATTGGTGGCTATGGTAGGACTTGAACCTACGACCCCAGCATTATGAATGCCGTGCTCTAACCAACTGAGCTACATAGCCACTTTGAGCTTTATTATACGCAATTTTTTATCGAAAGTATAGGGTATTTCCAGCGCCAAAGCCCCATAAAACCCCTCTATTGTGGGTAATACTTCCAAAGAAAAATGATGGGTTTCATAAGAAATTCGGGGTAAAAAATTGCCTTTTTCATCCATAACGGCAAACGATGAAAAATCCAAATGAAGTCCCTCGCCGAGGGCTTTACTCAGGGCTTCTTTGCGTGTCCACAGTTCAAAGAAGGCACAGAGGGGATCCTCAGCCGCAAGAATAAGCGTTTTTTCAGTGGCGGTGGCGACTCTCTCCAAAATCCTGTCCAAATCTTCAAAAGATCGCGGTTTTTCAATATCAATCCCAATAGGATAACTTTCACAAAATGCCAAGATCAATTGATCGCCGCTGTGTGAAACGCTCACTTCAACTGGGAGATTCGGAAAACAGGGTTTGCCTTTTTTCGTGTAACTAAGTGTGATATTCTTTTCAGGCAGCGACAGTAATTGTGCTACGCCTTTTTTTAATAGCACACGCGCACCAATAAATTGTTTTTGCCGCCCCAGATTTGAAATTTTTGAGAGCACCGTCTGCTCTTCAGGGGACAGCAGTGATTGCCATTCGAGGGGAATGTCATTAAGTGTGTATTGGGATAAATAAATAGCTGTGGTCATAAAAATATAAACCTAATTAAAGCAGACTATTTTAACACAGGGAATTAATTAGCTAAAAGTAATCGGTATCAGGCAACAGCCATTCTTCATCAGAGAGTTCCACAGGAGTGAGGCTTTGGATTAATCCTTGAAAATAGGGGTCATCAATTTTATTGGGAGATAACCTGCAATTATTCACAATGTTGATTAAAGCTGCTTTATTATTTATGCGTAGAAAATGTAGCATTTCACGCGCGTATTTTACTATAAAATAGTAACCCGAATAATTTCTAGGGGGTTGGGGAGAAGCATATATGGAAAAAGGTTGAGTAAAGGGAGTATTATTTGCAACAAAAGGTTCTGAATTAAATGAAGGTGGACCAATTTTAGCTTTATCTTGAGGGTGATAAGCCGCATAGCCATGAAGAAAGATCTGCTCGCCTATAGTGTTTCTTTTTTGGGTGATTTTTAAAAATTTATAATTTTTTGCTTTATTGGCTTGTTTAGCAATATCCTCAAACGTATTTTTATTTTGTGTGGAATAAAAAAGAGGGTATAAACAATCCACCATTTCTTCTTCGTCTGTTGACCAATAATAAAGGTTAGGGCTATCTTTTTCTTGATAATCTTCGGCCTCGCGAATATTTTTATAAGAATCGAATATTTGAGGTAAAATATTCTGCGTATTTGATAAGCGAAAAATCTGCTCTAACCCTAACCAGCTGCAACCGATTAAAGAATTTTGAAAAGGCGTATGAAGGTATAAAATTTTTTGATTTTTTACTAGGTAAGAAGAGAGAAATTTTCTTATAGTTTCTCCGTACATCGCTTCATCGTCTTTATTCTCTGCAGTACTATAAAAAACAAATAAAAATTCATCACTTAATATTATAGGAAACCAATGGGCAATATGGGTTATTCCACCAGAATGATTTTCAAAAGACTCAAGAGGAATTTTTACTAATAAAAAATATTCTCGCGAGGGATAAAGAGCTAATACATTACTTAAATTTTTCAAGTCGTTTTTTTCGTAAAATTCAAAATTAATAGCGCTAAAATAAAACAATTTTTTAGATTTTTTGATACGATTTCTTAGTTTCATTAAATAGATGAGATACAGCTCATTGTCTTTTAAGGTATAGTCCCATTTCGTAACGCCTTTTATAAAAAAGTGCGGTTTATTTAATAGGACATCTAATTTTTTTTCAAATGCTGTAATTGCATCTAGAGTAAGAAAAGTCATTTTTTAATAATAGGTATTACTTGAAGTATAAAGGAAATTTATATATTTTATAGTAATCGAAATTATAACATGATTTAACCTAAAAGGAGAATATACTTTCCCCCTTTTTTACGCTAAAATACTGCTATGCTAAAAAACTCACACCGTATTTTTTATCTTGTGTTAGGCATGGCCATTTTTGGCGCTGTGTATAACCTTTTCTTACCCCTGCATCCGGATGAAGCCTATTATTGGCAATGGAGCCGGCATCTGGATCTATCTTATTACGACGGCCCGCCGCTCATGGCATATCTTATCCGTTTATCCACCACGCTTTTGGGGACCTCGGCTTTTACCGTCAAATTACCGGCTGTGCTGTGCATGAGCGTGGGCCTGTGGTTTGTTGCAAAACTCACGCAAAAAATATCGGATGAAAAAACAGCGTTTACGGCGTTGTGCTTACTCACGGCACTGCCTATTGTGCAAGCGGGGTTTGTCATTAGCACCTTGGATCCTGCTTTGTTTTGCTTTTGGAGTTTATCGCTCTATAGTTTTTATGTTGCTGTGTTTGAGAATAAAAATAGCTATCGATATCTCACAGGAATTTTTGTGGGGCTCACGTTTTTAGCCAAATATACGGGAATTTTTTTGCCCTTAGGGTTTTTGGTTTTTTTACTGTGTTCAAAAACCTATTGGCGCGAGTTTAAAAATATCCATTGGATTGCTGCGGGGCTCTTGGCACTCATCGTTGTAAGCCCTGTGCTCATCTGGAATATCCAGCATGATTTTATCGCCTTTAGTTATCAATACCATCATGGCGTGGCGGATCAAAAAATATTTCAGTGGACGATGATGGGGTATTTTATTGGTACGCAGATGGCAATCGTGAACCCTATTTTTTTTGTGATGATTTTTGTGGTGCTGGTAAGGTATTGGCGTTGCTTCGTCATTCCCGCGCAGGCGGGAATCCATGGGCCCCTGGATCCCAGCTTACGCGGGGATGACGGTAAAAAAATAGCATTACGTTATTTAACGATTTTATTTCTTACGCCTTTTT
>JBILMY010000010.1:0-13290 GCA_044375265.1 Gammaproteobacteria bacterium
TTTCACCTACCAACATTTTTAAACGGTGTTCCATTTGCTTTTGCACTTGTGGTTGCAATACAAAATCGCCGGTCAAAGTTGTTAAAAATTGGCTGATTTCTTTAATGACTGATAAACTAACACCTGTATTCACCGCTTCACGCCAATTTTGGCCTTGATATTTTTTCCAAGGCGCTGCAAAAGTATTCTGGGCATTTTCCACCAGTGGCAATACTGTTTTACCAGAATCTAGCAATGCTTTATATTCCTGCACCCAGGTATTGATATCGACTTCTGTGGCAACACCTTCTTTTTGTAACTGTTCTGCGTAGCGTTTAAAAGGCGTGAGTTGCTGGCGCACTTGTTGATACATCAAGGGCTGCGTTGCATTAGGTTCATCCACCTCTTGATGTCCATGACGACGATAAGCCACCAAATCAATCGCCACATCTTTTTTGAACGTAGCACGAAATTCAGCCATGAGCTCTACCGCAAAAATACAGGCTTCCACATCATCGCCATTCACATGAATGATCGGCGCATCCAGCATTTTCATGACATCGGTACAATAAGGCGTAGATCGCCCTTCCATGGCAGAAGTGGTAAAGGCCACTTGATTATTCGTCACAATATGAAAAGTACCGCCCACGGCATAGCCACTCACTTGCGATAAATTGAGTGATTCTTGTACCACGCCTTGTGAAGAAAAAGCGCCATCGCCATGAAGCAATACGGCCATTACTGCATCGGAATTATTACGACGTATTTGCTTGGCTTTCACAGAACCCAAAACAACGGGATTGATAATTTCTAAATGAGAGGGATTATGCGCCATCGCTAAATGAATAACATCATGGGGTGTTTGAACAAAAGAAGAATAGCCTTTGTGGTATTTCACATCCCCTGAGCGATCGGTAGGAATCGATTTACCATCAAACTCACTGAATAAATCGGCAGGCGCTTTACCTAAAAAATTCACGAGCATATTTAAACGTCCACGGTGCGCCATGCCTACGACGACTTCGGCAATTTTACGTTTAGCCGAATCTAGCGTTAACGCATCCATCATGGGAATAAGTGCATCCATCCCTTCAATTGAAAAACGTTTTTGCCCCGTGTATTTTGTACCTAAATATTTTTCGAGTCCTTCCGCTGCCAATAATTTTTTAAGAAAACGTATTTTTTCTTCCGCCGAATAAGATCTGCGCCCTGCTTCAATTTTTTGCTGCAGCCATAAACGCTCCTGCGTTTTATTGATATGAAAAAACTCAAAGCCTGTATTGGCGGTATAAATACTTTTCAGCTTCGCTACAATATCTTTTAAACTCGCAGAAGATAATCCAGGCAGTGTTGTTTGAAAAGTGTCAGATAAATCAGTCTGTGATAAACCATGAAAGTCTAATGATAATTCAAGTTTTGCGGGAGGTTTTTCAAGACCTAAAGGATCAATGCTGGCAGCAAAATGTCCCAAACGGCGATAGCTCTCAATGAGAGCATTGACGCCCTCTTGCTTCGGGGAAGCGGTACCTGCCATTTCTACAGGCTGCGTAGCTGAATGGGTAGAAAGCCATAAAAATTTTTCTTTTAAAGCTTCATGCGACGTATCGTTTGCTACACCAAAAGCGTCAAAATAATTTTTAACACTGGCTGGAACAGTGCTCGGATCGTGTAAATAATTTTCGTAGAGGGATTCAAGATAATCGCTGGAAAAAAGCGTACTACTCTTTTCCATTTTTTTCGTATAGTCACTCATGAGGTTATCCTGTCGCTTTTAAAAGTTCGTGACGAATATCTCCAATAGCGCCCGTGGGGTTTAAGCCTTTAGGGCAAACGCTGCCGCAATTCATGATCGTTTTGCAGCGATAAACGCTATAGGGATCGACCAATTTTTCCAAGCGTGCTTCTTTTTGGGTGTCACGCGAATCTTTGATAAAACGGGCGGCTTGTAAAAGCGCGGCAGGCCCTAAAAATTTATCGGGGTTCCACCAATACGAAGGACAGGCCGTAGAACAGCAGGCACATAAAATGCATTCATACAGACCATCGAGTTTGGCTCTGTCCTCAGGGCTTTGTAAGCGCTCTGCATTATCGGCCACCGGCGTCTCATTTTGTAAATAGGGTTCAACTTTTTCATATTGCTTGTAAAAAACACTCATATCCACAATGAGATCGCGAATGACAGGTAAGCCAGGCAAAGGACGCAAAGTAACTTTATTACCTACTTCCGAAAGCTTGGTAATACAGGCTAAGCCATTTTTACCATTGATATTCATACCATCCGAACCACACACGCCTTCACGGCAAGAGCGGCGAAAGCCTAAGCTCGGGTCAATATTTTCTTTGAGATAGATAATCGCATCAAGCAGCATTTGCCCCTCAAAGGCACCTGCTTCCACGGTATAATTTTCCATGTGTGGCTTATCATCCTGTTCAGGATGATAGCGATAAATCGATAAAGATAATGCATTATTCATAGAATCTATAGCTCCTAATATCAAAAGGAAGGTTTATATTATACCATATTTTACGCGAATATTTATGCTACAATAAGCTTGCTTATGACGCCTTCCATTGCCCTAAAATTAGAAAAGCTCTTTGAGCGACACACAGAAATCCGCCACTTATTGAGTGATGTTTCGGTCATCAATGATCAAAAAAAATTCCGCGATCTTTCCAAGGAATATGCTGAATTAGAGCCCCTCATGGCCCTCTATGAGCGCTATCAACAAATCTGTAAAAATCTCGCCGAAACGCAGCTTTTGCTCGAAGAAACCGACGCTGAACTCAAAAAAATTGTAGAAGAAGAATGCCAAGAATTATCAAAGGAAAAATCTACCCTGGAAGAAGCCTTGCAATGGCAGCTCGTGCCCAAAGATCCCGATGATAACCGTAATATTTACCTAGAAATTCGCGCAGGTGCAGGAGGCGATGAAGCCTCTATTTTTGCAGGGGATCTGTGCCGTATGTATCTTCGCTACGCCGAAAAAAAAGGTTGGCAAACGGAAGTCACAAGTGAGAGTCACTCCGAGCGCGGCGGCTATAAAGAAGTCATCGTGAAAATCTCTGGTCAAGGCGTCTATGCCGATTTGAAATTTGAATCAGGGACGCACCGCGTGCAGCGGGTACCGGATACCGAAGCACAGGGACGCATTCATACCTCAACCTGTACGGTCGCCATCATTCCTGAAGCCGAAGAAATTGAAACTGTCACGATCAATCCTGCTGACTTACGCATTGATACCTATCGTGCATCGGGCGCAGGCGGACAGCACGTGAATAAAACGGAATCTGCTATTCGCATCACGCATATTCCCACAGGCACCGTGGTGGAATGCCAAGAAGAGCGTTCGCAGCATAAAAACCGGGCCAAAGCCATGACATATTTACAATCCCGTTTATTGTCGTCTGAAAAAGAAAAACAAGCGATAGAGCAAGCCAAAACACGTAAACTTTTGGTGGGTACTGCCGATCGCTCCGAGCGCATCCGCACGTATAATTTCCCACAGGGACGCTTAACCGATCATCGCATCGGACTCACTTTATATCAATTAACCGATATCATGGAAGGTGAGTTAAAGCCCGTGATTGAGCCTTTGATTCGTGAAGATAAGATGGAACAGCTGTCGTTGATTAATGCAGAATGATTATAACGCCCCTCTTAACAAGAGGGGCAATCGGCGCAGCCGATGGGGAGATTTATTAGGCAGCGATTAAAATAAATCCCCCAGTCAACTTCGTTGACAGCCCCCTTGTTAAGGGGGCAGATTTATATACAGAAAAATTATGACCCCAAAAAAAAACGATTCTCCCATCCAATACCAAACAAAAACCGCCTACTTCTGGGATGACGAATTTTTCGTGTCCCCCGATGTACTCATTCCACGGCAAGATACCGAACGGCTCATCGATGCTATTTTATTGCATTATCCTAAAAACACGCATTTTAGTTGTTTAGAACTCGGTACTGGCAGTGGCGTGATTGCCATTACACTCGCTAAAATTTTCCCGAATATACTTTTAACCGCCACCGATAAATCTGAAAAAGCACTGGCTGTTGCAAAAAAAAATGCCAAACGATTGGAGGTTAATACTATCACTTTTAAAATCAGTGATTGGTTTGAAAAACTTACCGCAGAAAAATTTGATCTCATCGTGAGTAATCCGCCTTATCTTTCTAAAACCGATCCGGCAATCGCCGAGAATGTCATTGCACATGAACCGCATGAAGCTTTATTTGCAGAAGAAGACGGCCTGGCCGACTTACGTTATCTCATCAATACCAGCAAACAGTATTTACAGCCACAAGGCAGGCTCTTGTTAGAGCACGGCTATCAGCAAGGCGCAGCGGTGCGAAAAATTTTTGAAGATGCAGCTTACACGCAAATCGCCACGCATCGTGATTTTGGCGGACATGAGCGCTGCACGGAGGGCGTCTGGATTTCGCATTGACTTCCCCTTTTAAACAAGTTAGAATTGGCCTTGTTTACAGTATGCCGATGGCATTATATTATTGATTTTTTCTCGGAGTTGATACGACATGAGCGTAAATAAAAACGAATCGATTAAAGACGAAAACGACGCAATCAGAGCTGACATTGAAAACCGCGTCAAGGAAGTGGTTGCTGAGCAACTCGGTAAAAAAGCTTCTGAAATCAGTGGCGAGTCTTCTTTTGTCAATGATTTGGGGGCTGATTCTTTGGGCGTAGTGGAGCTCATTATGGCTTTAGAAGATGAGTTTGCTCTCATCATTGCAGACGATGACGCGGTAAAACTCGTTAATATTAACGAAGTTGTGACGTATATTATTAAACATCAAAAATAGTATTGTGAAGTATAGATTAAGGAGTCTTGGCATCGTTGTATTAGGGATAGTAGTATTACTATTGTTTCTGCTTTTTTTCCCCTTCGCACGCCATAACACCACTATATATACTGTCAATAAAGGCACCACCGCAGGCACGGTGGCCTCTGATTTAAAAGCCCGCGGCGTCATTCATTCCCGTTACTTATTCTTGGGTTTTCTCATTCTCGAAGGACAAGAAAAAAGTATTCAAGATGGCGAATATGAATTTCCTTCGATTATCTCCTTGCAAGGTGTTATCAATAAACTCGTCGAAGGTAAAGTCATCCTGCATCCTTTGGCTATTATTCCTGGCATGACTTTTGACGAGCTTTATCAAAACTTAGAAAACGATCCGAATCTTCTTCATACGTTGCAACACCAATCACAAAAAGCAATTGCAGCACGTTTAGGATTACCTTACGCCAATATCGAAGGTCTTTTTTTAGCGAATACCTATTTTTTTAGAAAAAACGAAACTGACCTGGCAGTACTACAAGATATTTACGCACAGTCTGATGCGCTGATTGAAGCACAATGGCAACAACGTCAAACAGGAAATATTTATCAAAACTGGTATCAAGCCTTAATTGTGGCCTCCATGATTCAAAAGGAAAGCAGCGCTTCTTATCCCGATCAAGTACAAATCTCAGGCGTCATTTATCGACGTTTGCAAAAAAATATGCGTCTGCAAATTGATCCGACCGTGATTTATGCACTGGGAAATCGTTACAAGGGAAATTTAACGTCCAAAGATCTCTATTTTAATAGCCCTTACAATACCTATCGACACCGCGGATTACCGCCAACTCCTATTGCCTATGTATCAATCAGTGTTTTGCATGCGGCGCTCCACCCCGCAGAAGGAGATGCCCTCTATTTTGTTGCCAAAAAAGGCGAAGGGATCCATGTTTTTTCAAGTCAATTATCAAGTCATGATGAGGCCATCAAAAAATATTTGATTCAATGAGGGGGAAACTATGAAAACACCAAAAAGCGTCAGTCAATATATTGACACTGATTTACCTTTTTTGGAGGAAGATTGGTTAGAAGAAAATGAAACGCTCTTAAATACTGACGAAAGCTTTGTTTTTGAGGCGCAGGAAACAGAAGCATTGCTAGACTACGACCCCTCTACCGATCCCTTACGTATTTATTTTAATGCCTTAAATCATACACATTTTATTTCAGCATCACAGGAACGCGCGCTCATTAACAAAGCGCAAGCGGGTAATATAGATGCCAGAAATAAACTGATAGAATCCCATTTAAGATTGGTAACGAAAATTGCACAGCGTTATTTAAACAGAGGTCTTGACTTACTGGATCTCATTGAAGAAGGCAACTTAGGTCTTTTAAAAAGTATTTCGCGTTTTGATATCGCACGTAATTTTCGGTTTTCAAGTTATGCACAATGGTGGATCCGCGAAAGCATTGAAACAGCGCTCATGAATCAAACGCGTACAATACGCTTGCCTATCCATATGATTAAAGAATTATCTAAATGTTTGCATGCAGCGCAAGAATTTGAAACCCAGCATGCCATTAAAGCCAAATTTCAAGAGATTGCTGATAAAGTAGATTTACCCTTGGATATCGTACTCGAAATCATGGCTTTAAATGAACCCTTGACTTCTTTCGATCGCAGCTTAGTCTTGGAGGGTGAATTTTCACTGGAAGATATTGTGCCCAATGAAACCCCCGATGATCCTGAAATGCTCTATCAGCAATCGGATACTGCTTTACATTTAAATGACTGGATTTCTGCGCTTCCCGAAAAAGAACGTTTTGTCGTTGAACACCGTTTTGGGCTTTCTAAGCACAAAGAAGAATTAACGCTCGAGGCCATCGCTGAAAAATTGGATTTGACGAAAGAGCGGGTACGACAATTGCAAAATCATGCCCTGGCAGTCTTAAAAGAAAAAGCGCTCGAAACCGGAATGGAAAAAAATGATTTGGATCTTACGAATTCCAACACCACGTTTCATCACTGATCACAAAGCTCACATGTAATTCAAGATAGGTGTTGATATCAAGATATGTTTTTAAAAACATAAAAAGGAGTCTTGCAAATACATAGGCTTCAAAAATGGATGAAAATGCCTTATCTTCCAACTGCAGTGACCACTGTATTCCAAGTCTCATAATACCCCGTTTGACTTTTTGTATCGGTAATTTTTTTGCGCAGATGATACCGTCGATATTATTTTTCCATTCGCTTTCATTTGATAAAGAAAACAAGACAAGGATTTTTTTTAAATCTTCTGCCGTTTCAAGGGCTTGATAACGCAAAGACAAGGCTTGAATGAGGAGCCAATAATATTCATTGCGTAGGGATAAAAATAAGCGACTAGGCCTGCTGATATTACTGAGTGTCCCCATCGGAAATTTTTTAGGGTCAGACACAATATCACCGATGCTTAAATGCTGACGAGGCTTATCACCCTGATGCGACAGTACCTCAATAGACAGTGCTTTATAGGCCGGCGCCAATCCCCCCACCCCTACAAACCAAGTATCATTTTGTTTATCATATTGCTGACGCCGATAATGATAATAGGGTTTGGCCTCTAACCAGGATAATCGATGATAATCCTCTACAAAAATGCGATCTGTATCACTCAGGGCCGTCACGCTACTGATCTCATAAGGCTCATACCCTTCAGGTAAAATAAGCGGCTGATCAATCACAGCAAAATCACAAGGAATTGGATCAGCCGCTTTTTCACAAAGATTGATGGCTGGCGCGCAAGACGTTAAAAAATGAGATTTATCTAAAAAGAAATGCCTTGATAAAGAAAGTGAGGTTTCAAGCACCAATGTAAAATATTTTTTTTCTAACACACTTTTGGGTAAAGTAAAAGAATCCCAATATAAAAAATAATGCTGCTCGGGAAAAGTGCTAAACTCTTGCCAGAGAGAAAAACTATCGTATTGAAAAACGCTGGAAGGTCTGAGGAGTTTCATATCCGATTCCTGCAGTACGCGTAATGCTACCGGAAATTCATTATCGAACTTAAGATAACTGTGTAGTTTTTTTTCGCCAAAGGCATATAATAGTTCTAAGGCTTCATGCGTTTGCATCTGTAACAATAAAGAAAAATGATCGACCGTTAGCCCTTCCATTTCTCCCTGATATTCCAAATGAAACGATAACCGTGTTCCGCCTCGCATCAGTGGCGCCCATTCTACTTTTTGTAAAGCAATAGGATAGGCATATAAATCCCGTGTCAGTTGAAAGGGGAAACGCACTTTTTCTGCTTGACCTTCTATCAGCGTGCCTTTGGGAAAATGACTCATGGCACGATGAAAAGGCGCGGGTGAAAATTGCATCAGCGTGAGTGAGGGTAAAGGCTGTAATAAATCAGGGCACACTTGTTGCAATAAGGTTTCACTGACTTCGGGCAAGTCACGCGCCATCTGCTCTTCAATTTGCCCTGTTAAAAACGCTACGCCTTCGAGCAAGCGTTCAACATAGGGATCTTTATCTTTCCATTCTTTTAAATGCAGGCGCTTGGCCGCCTGCGGATTTTCCGCCGCAAATTTTTGTGTGCCTTCCTGCAGGATCCGCAATTGTTTTTGAAAGTAAGCGAGTTTCATTGCAAAGTATAAACCATATTTGGTTTTATATTTTAATCTATATTTAAATAAAAGGCAAGTTGTTTTTATGTTGATATTATTAGATAATTTGCTCCTATTCTCACTTCTCCCCTTGCGGGAGAGTCGAGCCAGCAACGCTGGCGAGGATGAAGGGTACTTTAATTAAATTTACTTTACCCCTCACCCTGCCCTGCGGGCAGACCTCTCCCGCAGGGGGAGAGGTGATTTTTATAGTTCAAACAAGCAAATGAAAATATACCGCCGTTTCACCACTCTCCCTCCCGCCGATCGGGTACTGACCTTTGGCAACTTTGATGGCCTGCACTTAGGTCATGAAAGTCTCATACAAAAAGTGTTAGCTATCGCACGTGAAAAAAAACAACGCAGTGTGGTGGTGTTTTTTGAACCGATGCCACAAGAACATTTTGGTAGCACAAAACGTCTCATGAGTTTTCATGATAAATGTACGCGCCTGAAATCACTTGGTGTGGATGACATTATCGCACTGCACTTTAAAACAATCGTCAGCCTCAGCGCAAAAGATTTTATTGAAAATTTTCTCATTCATACGTGTCGTATAAAAACACTGGTGATTGGTGAAGACTGTCGTTTTGGTCATGGAAGGCAAGGCGATCTCGCCGTCTTAAAAAATTATCATCCTGATTTTGATACGATAGTTATGCCACCCATTGAAATCGATGGCGAGCGTGTCAGCAGCTCCCTCTTACGGGTGCTTTTAAGCGTAGGTGATTTTGTTACCGCTGAAAAAATATTGGGGAGTCCCTACAGCATCAGTGGTATCGTAAAACAGGGCCATCAGCGCGGCAGAACCATTGGATTTCCCACCGCCAATATCGGCTTGCAAAAAACGCCTGTGCTGCATGGGGTATATGCGGTAGAAGTACGCATCAACAATATCCTTTACAAAGGCGTTGCCAATATCGGCTATCGCCCTACCGTTGCCAATACCACACGCCCGCAGTTAGAAGTGCATGTGTTTGATTATGAAGCAAACTTATATGGCAAACGCATCACCATTATCTTTCGGCATAAAATTCGAGAAGAACAAAAGTTTGCTTCGTTTGAGGATTTAAAAAATCAAATTGTGATCGATGCTAAAAAAGCACGAGAGTTGTTGGGTTGAGCTATGATTTGTTTATCGTCACCCCCGCGCAGGCGGGGGTCCAGTGGGCCCATGGATTCCCGCCTGCGCGGGAATGACGGACCGCTACTTCTTCAGCGCGTTTTTGAATGCATCTGCAAACGCACTATTACTGGGTTTTTCTGTCGCATTCATCTTTATTTTATCGGGAACTTTTTGAGTGCCCGTTTTAACGATGCTACTTTTAGCTTGTGATTTCATACTCAGCTGCACACGTTTCCTCTCCAGATCCAGCTCTAATACTCTGACTTTGACAATCATCCCAACTTTCACCACTTCATGTGGATCGCTGACAAATTTATCGGCCAGCTCTGAAATATGTACAAGGCCATCTTGATGAACCCCGATATCTACGAAGGCACCAAAATTCGTGACATTCGTCACCACGCCTTCCAACAGCATGCCTGATTTTAAATCGTTAAGTTTCACCACACTTTCATCAAATTGGACCGTAATAAATTCAGGCCGTGGATCGCGCCCTGGTTTTTTGAGTTCTTCTATAATATCTTTGATGGTGGGCAATCCATGGGCATCTGTTACAAACTCTTTAGGTGATAGGGTATTAATCAGTGCTTCATTGCCCATGACTTCTTTTAACGGTTTTCCTAATTTCTCTAACATCTTTTGAATAATTGGATAGGATTCTGGATGCACAGCAGAAGCATCGAGCGGATTTTCTCCCTCCAAGATCCGCAAAAATCCAATGGATTGCTCATAGACTTTATCATTGAGCGCCAGCGCTTTTTTGAGCGCTTCCCGTGTTTTAAATGCACCGGACTTTTCACGATAGGCCACGATCTTTTTTGCCGTTAGCTCATTGAGGCCTGAAATACTTTTTAAAAGTGGTACAGAGGCGGTGTTCACATCTGCACCGACTGCATTCACGCAATCTTCCATTACGGCACAAAGCCCTTTGGCTAAAAGTGTTTGATTCACATCGTGTTGATATTGCCCCACGCCAATGGCTTTGGGATCAATTTTTACAAGCTCTGCCAAGGGATCTTGCAAACGGCGCGCAATTGACACCGCCCCGCGATACGTCACGTCCAGGTCAGGAAATTCTTTGGCGGCGAGTTCAGAGGCAGAATACACCGACGCTCCTGCTTCAGATACCACCACTTTGGTTAAAGAAAGCGCGGGATTTTTCGCCATCACTTCTAAAACTAATTTTTCCGTTTCACGCGACGCAGTACCATTGCCAATGCTGATGAGGCTGACTTTATAATGCTCGCAAAGCTTAGCGATAATCATCAGTGCTGCCTGCCACTCTTCTTTGGGCGGATGCGGAAAAATAGTGTGATGATAAAGAAGTTTCCCTGTATCATCGACCACCACCACTTTGACGCCAGTGCGAAGACCGGGATCAAGCCCCATGGTCACACGACGCCCTGCAGGCGCTGCCAACAGCAAATTTTTTAAATTATCTTTAAAGACATCAATGGCAGTGGCTTCTGCCGCTTCACGAAGCCGCTGCAAACAATCCAACTCTAACTTTGGACTTAATTTAATTTTCCAGGTCCATTCTACCGTTTCTTGTAACCAGGCATCCACAGGGCGCTTTTTTGATTGAATCGAAAAAGTTTTTGCAATGGCTTCTGTACATTGTATTTCACTGCTTTCTAGGGCAAACACTACTGAGACCCTTAACAATCCTTCCTCTTGTCCTCGAAAGACAGCCAAGGCGCGGTGTGAAGGCACTTTACTTAAGGGCTCTTGATACTCAAAATAATCCTTAAATTTCTGGGCGTCGGTTTCTTTGGTTTTAATCAGAGTACTGGTAAAAAGCCCTTCTTTCCACAATAATTCACGAAGGCTGGTATTCAGATCGGCGTTTTCTGAAAACCGCTCCATCAAAATATGCCGCGCGCCTTCTAAAGCTTGTAGCACGGTGTCAATCTTATGTTCAGCGTTCAAATAAGTGTGTGCCAAGGCTTCGGGTGTTTCATTAACGGCATTTAGCAAAGCTTCTGCCAGCGGCAATAATCCGGCCTCAATGGCCACTTGCGCTTTGGTGCGCCGTTTGGGTTTATAAGGTAAATAGAGATCTTCCAAGCGTGCTTTGGTTTCTGCCGCGTTAATGGCGGCTTCTAATTCTGGCGTTAATTTTTCTTGCTCACGAATGCTATTTAAAATGGCTTGCCTGCGATCGGTGAGTTCGCGTAGATAAATCAAGCGCTCTGATAATTCACGCAACTGAGTATCCGACAATCCGCCCGTCACTTCTTTACGATAACGGGCAATAAAAGGAATGGTTGCCCCTTCATCAATCAAAGCGACGGTCGCCAAGACTTGCGCGGCGCGTACTTTTAGCTCGAGAGCAATTTGTGCACAGATTTTTTCATTCATAACCATATTTTACTTTAAAAAAGAGGCATTATCCGTTAAATAGGCTTATTTTTCAATGCATCAACGCATGATATGTGGCTTATAAAATTCTCATTTGCATAACGCTTCAAATTCAATTATAATTATTAATTATTCGCCCCCTTAACAAGGGGGCTGTCAACGAAGTTGACTGGGGGATTTATGTGCAGCATTGTTTATAAATCTCCCCCATCGGCTTCGCCGATTTCCCCTCTTGTTAAGAGGGGAGTATTTATAAATGAGGTTCTATGACCGCCCTCTTTTTTAACAAACGCATGCTCCTGCATCAAAATGCCAAAGGCATAGCGCAGACAACTGATATTTGCATCACGCCAGCCTTGGTGCCGCTGGCCTTTACCAATGTCGCCAAGACAGATGATTTAGCCGGCTGTGATAACAGCTTTCTCATTGATGGCTATCCAGTGGCAACGTTTAATTCTACTATTCAAAAAACCACAGGCGATGAAAGCGGTACCTTGGGCGGCGTAATTTCTGGCACTACCGCGGGCAAAGCGGTGTTTGTCACGCATGCCGATGGCTTTACGGTCAATGGCGTACCGGTTGTTTTGGAAAATGATCAAGTGATTTCCAATAATAATAATAGCAGCACAGGCCCTATCGTCGTGCAAGAAAAACCGGCGTTAAAAGATGTACAAATTGTCTTTGATAAAATCTTAAGGCCTAAAACGCCTTATTCTTATTCCATCGATATCATCGGTGCACCAGCATTACCGCTTGCCAGTATTGTGGTTTTACAAGATACAAAACATACGGTGGAAGATTTGCTCTGCCTTAAACCTGCTGAACCTACTTTACCAGTCCAGCGCTTAAATATTTTAAACCTTCCCCTGCAAAGTTTTTCATTAAGCTTACAGACCGATATCAATGAAGGAAGTTTTATTCCACTTGCGTACACAGTTGAAAAATCAACGACACAAATTCCTGCAAATAATCAGGCCCCCACGCTTTTAATGCCTGTGCAACTTGCCCTTCAAAATTCGCCCACGCAAAAAACCTTTTCAGAAAACTTAACAGATCTTTTTCGTGTTGAAAGCTTTTATCGCCAAAAAGTGTATACGGAATTATTGCAAAAAAGCGCCTCTGCGCTTCAAAGCACGCCGTGGAATACTTTAATTTCAAACACTTTAGAAAATCTTTTAAAAGCTTCATTAGATACACCTTCTTATTTTAGTGAAGGCTTTATCGCTATTTTTGTGGATAATTATTTGTGGCGTGAAGTGAAATTGTGCCGCGCACAAAAAGGCCCTTATTACATGAGCATTGATTTAAAGGAGCGCTGTGGTGAGGATGAGCGGCGCAGTAACGCAGAATCCAGTAAACTCAT
>JBILMY010000132.1:0-3800 GCA_044375265.1 Gammaproteobacteria bacterium
ATGCTATTGAAACAGGTTATTCTAAAGCGTTTGCCACTATTATTGATGCGAACGTAACGACACTCATTGTGGCCATGACACTCTTTACGATTGGCTCGGGCGCTGTGCAAGGCTTTGCCGTGACTTTAATTATCGGTCTTTTAATGTCTATGCTAACGGCTATCATGGGTACGCGTGCACTTGTTACGCTGGTTTATGGCAAAAAAGCCGTGAAGAAAATTTCGATAGGCTTATAGGTGAACCATGGAATTTTTTAGAAAAACAACCCGCATTGATTTTATGAAAGCCCGCGTTTGGACGGCACTGATTTCTGCGATTCTCATCATTGGTTCTTTTGTATCGCTCGGTATCAATGGACTCCATCTGGGCCTTGATTTTACTGGCGGTGTGCAATTACAACTCTCTTATGTTTCTGCGCCTGATTTATCACAAATAAGGAGTGCGCTTTCCACGGCAGGATTTCCCGAAGTGGAAGTTAAAACCTATGGATCTGCCAGTGAAGTGCTGGTGACGTTACCGCCTTTGCCCGCAACGGCAGGGCAAAGCGCGCAAGATAACCTGCGTACCCAAGTGCTGAACGCTTTACCCGGTGCACAGTTTGAGCAAATCAGTAGCGTCGGGGCAGAAGTCGGTAAAGAATTATTTACCAAAGGCGCGCTCGCGATGTTTGTGGCGTTGCTCTTAACCTTGGTTTATATTAGTTTTCGTTTTGAATACCGTTTTGCGTTAAGTGGTATTTTAGCGCTGATTCATGATCCGGTTTTAATCTTAGGTGTATTTTCACTTTTTCATATTCAATTTGATTTGATTTCACTCGTAGCGCTCTTAACCGTGATAGGTTACTCTCTCAATGATACGATCGTTGTTTTCGACAGGGTGCGTGAAAATTTTCGTAAAGTGCGTAAAGGTTCGCCCACTGAGATCATGAATTTATCCATCAACCAAACCTTGTCGCGAACCATCATGACCTCAGGGCTCACGATGCTTGCAGTACTGGCCCTTCTTATTTATGGCGGTCCGGTATTGTTTAGTTTTTCTTTAGCACTTTTAATTGGTATTATCGTAGGAACCTATTCATCCATCTATATCGCAGGGGCCTTGGCCATTGCCTTTGGTCTCGATCGCAGCAATTTCTTACCGAAAAAGCGCGAAGCGATAGACGACTTGCCCTAACCTTCTTTAGACGCGTAGCTCAGGGGTAGAGCACCACATTGACATTGTGGGGGTCGGCGGTTCGAAACCGCCCGCGTCTACCAAATTCTTTTCAAAAGAACTCAAATAGTAATTGAAAAATTAATAAAAAATTTATATACTATTATACTCAACTGAAATTAAAGGATAAAATGAATACTATTGAACAACCTTCACTGGCAATTTTTGAAAATTATAAAATTCGTAGAGTGTATGATGAAACGACTGAAACTTGGTATTTTTCTGTAATAGATATTGTTTCTTTACTAACAGAGAGCGAAAATCCAACAGATTATTTGAAAAAATTGCGGAAAAGAGATATTGAATTAGGGCGCTACCTGGGGACAAATTGTCCCCAGGTAGAAATGCTGACTGAAACAGGAAAGAAAAGAAAAACTTTAGCAGGAAATTTTGAGCATTTAATGAGAATTATACAATCTATTCCTTCGCAAAAAGCAGAACCTATAAAATTATGGTTAGCTAAAATAGCCCATGAACGTTTACAAGAAATAGTTGATCCAGAAAAAGCGCTTAATCGCTCCAGAGAATATTGGCAAAAACAAGGTCGAAGTGAAAAATGGATACAGCAGCGGATGATGGGGCAAGAAATTAGAAATAAGTTGACGGATTATTGGAAAAATAATGAGGTTAGAAGAGAAGAAGAATTTGCTATTTTGACCAACATTATTCATCAAGAATGGAGTGATTTATCCATTAAAAAGCATAAAGATCTCAAGGGTTTAAAAACACAAAATTTGCGCGATCATATGTCAGATGCTGAATTGGTTTTTACTGCTTTGGCTGAGTTGTCCACTCGTCAAATTGCAGAAACCATGGAAACCAAAGGCTTAGAAGAAAATAAAGTTCCAGCTAAAAAAGGTGGGGAAATTGCTAAAGATGCAAGAAAAGCCTTAGAAAATAAAACAGGTAAGAATATTATTACGGGAAATAATTTTTTGAAATAGCGGTTATTATCAGTATAAAAAGGTGGGGGTCGGCGGTTCGAAACCGCCCGCGTCTACCAAATTTATTTTATAACTTCAATTTTCCACTTCCCCATTTAGGTGGCGCTGCTTTGGGTGGCGCAAAAGAAATGGAGGGAAGGATTGGAGTCGGCAAGGGAGAGACTGGCTTATTCGGCGGGAATGGCGCAGGAGACAGCGATCGAAAACTTGCGGGTGAGGGCGGTGGTGTATAACTCACTGTAGAAGGCGCTGGGCTAAATTGCCCTGAGTCATTGTTGGATGAATGCGTGGAGGAAGCAGGAGATGGAGGCTTGAGTAAAGCCACTTGCTGTGGTTTGGTAAAAAAAGTATTATAAATTTTGTGGAGTCGATCAGCTTGATGCGGCTCAAGAGAAAAGGCATAGGGATTAAACGGTACTTGTATCGGAAAGTAATAAATATATCCAAGAATATTCATTGCTTTTAATTCTTTAAGTTCAACAGTTTCATGTAAAGAAAAAGAGGCCCCTTTACTGAGTTGGCGTTCTGTTAGTAGTTCGGGATATAAACTGATATTATGGGGTAACCTGATATATAATTTATTTTCTTTATTCAGTTGTAGTTCTCCCAATAATAATGCTGTTGAAAAAAAGGCGGCATTAAAAAAGGCATATTCGTTTGCGCATAAACAAATATCAAAAGGGGTGTTACTGATTACGTCAAAGAGTTGTAAAGTGAGCTTGGCTTCATGGGCGAAATAAAAAATTTTGTGAAGAAAAATACTGTGTAGCAAAGGTAAAGGTTCTTTAGTAGAGGCTAATGGTTTTAATGCTTCATAAATAGTTGGAAAGAGATCGCTCATCCGAGGGGCGCAAAAAATAATGATATCGATATCTTCTGCTTCAATAACTTCAGGTGTTCTTTCGATGACAGGTTTAAAAATTTCTTTACTTACTTTTCCTCCGTGTAAAAATTTATGATAGGGTTTATAAACTTGATGAGAGAGCAAAGGATGAATCGCTGCTAATGTTTTTTCAATATTAGCGATAAATCCCCATTGAGTGACATTGATTTTTGGCTCATAAGAAATTCGCACATAAGGCAATTGGCAAGGGTAATAAGTCATAAAGTGTTTTTTATAGGGGGATTATTATAATTGTAGCCTTATTATAAAGCCTTGTACTTAAACCAATATTAATTTTTCAGTAAAAGCCAGGAATACGTTATAATGACCTCCTTATGCCTGATTACGTTCATTTAGATATCCATACCGAATATTCACTCATTGATAGCATTATCCGTATTGATGAACTCGCGCAGCATGCCAAAAATAACGCATTGCCTGCCGTGGGGATTGCCGATCGCATGAACCTGTTTGCCCTCATTAAAGCCTATAGCGCGCTGCGTAAAGTCGGCCTGAAACCCATTATCGGCGTAGAAGTCGTGATTGCAGATTCTGCGACAAGCACGCCTTTCACTGCCAAATGGTATTGCCAAAATGAAGTGGGTTATCGAACGCTCACCGAACTCATTTCACGGGCGTATCTTGAGCGAGACGCAGGGCAAGAACCCTGCATTTTGCGTGAGTGGATTTATGAGCGCGGCAAGATTGAAGGCATCATTATGCTTTCCGGTGGCCTTGAGGGGGATGTGGGGCAGCTGATT
>JBILMY010000133.1:0-3796 GCA_044375265.1 Gammaproteobacteria bacterium
AGATGATGAAAATACGGTCGATGAAGAAAAAATGTTGCCGCCGTTAAAAGAAGGACAAGAAGTCAAAGTCAAAGCTTTTCGTGCTGAGCAGCATTTCACAGAACCACCGCCGCGTTATTCTGAAGCGAGCCTGGTGAAATCCTTAGAAGAACATGGCATTGGACGGCCTTCTACGTATGCCTCTATTATTTCTACGCTCACGAGTCGTGAATATGTCACCTTGGATAAAAAACGCTTTTTCTTAACGGATGTAGGCCGTATCGTCAATAAGTTTTTAGTAGACTATTTTACGAAGTATGTGGATTATGGATTTACGGCGAATTTAGAAGACAGTTTAGATGAAATTTCACGCGGCGAAAAAAAATGGATCCCGCTGCTGCAAGATTTTTGGAAAGATTTTCACGCCAAAGTGTTAGAGATTGACAGCAGTGTAGGGCGCATGGATGTGACACATGAAATAATGGATGAAAACTGTCCAGATTGCGGCAAGCCCTTAAGTATTCGTTTGGGTAAATTTGGCCGCTTTATTGGCTGTACAGGTTATCCTGAATGCAAATATATGCGTAATTTAACGGACGATAAATCGGGAAGTTCAGAGCCTGAAATCATGCCCGATCGCTTTTGTCCGACCGATGGCGCACCCTTGATAGTCAAGCAAGGTAAATATGGTAAATTCTTGGGCTGCTCGACTTATCCTACCTGTAAGCATATTGAGCCACTGATAAAACCCAAAGTGATTGCCATCGATTGCCCCGTCTGCCACACAGGGCATTTCTTGGAAAAAAAATCCCGTTGGGGCAAATTCTTTTATTCCTGTTCCAATTATCCGACCTGCAAATATGCCGTATGGAATATGCCGCTCAGCGAGCCTTGCCCGCGCTGCCAATATCCCATCTTGACTCTCAAAGTCACCAAACGCCATGGCGAGCAAAAAGTTTGCCCGAAAGAAGGCTGTGGGCATATTGTAGGCGAGTGAAAATGATTTTTATTATTTTAATAGAAAAAAACTTGAAGGAAAGACCTCTAGGCCTTTTAAATTTCTCAAAAGAATATTATATGGCGGAAGATTTTGACGAGCTGCCCGAAGAATTTTCACCCTATATCCAATATATGTTAAATCCTTTTATTAGAGAATGTTAAAAATAGAAAGCCTTGACAGAGAATGTAATTCTAATTACAATAAAAGCAAGGATCGGGCGTTTCCTGGTCGACACTAAGCTTCTGGGCGTTTCCTGGAGGCTTTTTGTTTTTAAGGGAAGGTTTTTTGATAAATCAATTTTTGAGCAATGATATCAAAAGCACGGTTAGATTGCTCAGGCTGTAAAGTTTTTATTCCTATCGGTCTTGCGATTAAATCAGCCAATTGTAATCCAAGTGAATTACTTTCTTTTTTTACAAAAGGCTTCTTTCTCTTATAGGGATAGCCACGATCAATCTTATTTAAAGAATGGTCGCCACTCTCATCAACAAAAACGAGGTATTCACTAAAAGACATATATTTTCCTTATATTAAAAATAATTAATTATAATTTAGATTGCATATAATATCAAATTAGAAATACAGAGATTTATTGAGTATTGCCATTATTCCGCTGCTAAAGAACCCACAATTTTACCCGCCTTTTTATGCTACAATAAAACCTCTTTTTCTTGAGGAATTTTTGATGAAACTCTATTACAGTAAAGGTTCTTGCTCACTGGCCGTGCGCATGGTGATGAATGAATTGGGTCTTAACGCAGATTTTGAAGCGGTGGATTTAAAAGCCAAGAAAACTGAAAACGGGATTGATTATTTAACCATCAGTGCTAAAGGCGCAGTGCCGGCTTTGTTACTTGATAATGGCGAATTAATCACGGAAAATACGGTCATTCAGCAATATTTGGCCGATACTTATAAAGCTACTAATCTCTTACCAAGCTTAGGTGATTTTAAACGTTACCGTGTCTTAGAATGGCTCAATTTTGTAACCACCGATATGCATAAAAATTATTCGCCTTTTTTTAATCCTAGCGTGCCGCAGGAAGTCAAAGAATCCGCTTTTAAACCGCTACTCGAGCGCAAGTTGAAATTTGTCGATGCGCATCTGGAAGAGAATGATTATTTAATGGGTGAGTCAATTTCACTGCCTGATTTTTATTTATTTGTGACCTTGCGTTGGATGCCTGTTGCAGGATTTAACCGTGAAGATTTTAAAGGCATAAACAGCTATTTTGAACGTATGAAAAAGCATGCCTCTATAACAAAGAGCTTATTAGAAGAAGGCCTTAACTAAACTGTGAAGGAATCGCTTAAAAAAATAGGCAGTACGCCGCTTATTATTGCGCTTGCCATTATGCTTTTTTTCTCGGGCTTATCTGTTGTTTATGTGAAAGATTTATATCGTCGCGCCTTTATGGATCTTCAAGTGCTTATGAAGAAAGATAATGAATTAGAAAGCCAGTGGGGACAACTTCTTTTGGAACAAAGTACGCTAGTCACCAATACGCGTATTGAAAAACTTGCCACGAACCGTCTTAGTATGCGCGTTCCCGATCAAAAAGATATTACCCTCATTACGTCGTGAAATCACCTCTCTACACCTTCCGCTATTGGACGATCGTCATTTTACTTGCGATAGCAGGATTGGGGCTTATGACCCGTATGTTCTATTTAATGGTGTTTGATCGCACTTTTTTATTAGGGCAGGGAGATGCCAGAAGTGTGCGCATGGTGCAAACCCAAGCGTATCGCGGTATGATTTTAGACAGATTTAGTAATCCCTTAGCGGTCAGTGCGCCGGTGGATGCTGCCTGGGCTGATCCGCAAACCGTGAAAGCGTTACCTAAAGCACAGTTACAACAATTGGCAAAAATTTTGGAAATTCCTTTTTCTACCTTGCAGCAACGTCTCAATAAAAAAAATGTGGAATTTATGTATTTGCAGCGTCAAATGCCGCCTTCACAAACCGATAAACTCAAAGCTTTAAATTTACCTGGTATTTTTTTTAAACGTGAATATCGCCGCTATTACCCGGAAGGCGAAGTGGCTGCCCATGTGGTCGGCTTTACCAATGTGGATGACAATGGACAAGAAGGCATTGAGCTTGAATTTAATAATAAACTCAAAGGTATTCAAGGCAGTAAGCAAGTCTTAAAAGATCGCTTGGGGTATATCGTTTCAGAAATTAAAGAACTCGCGGAACCCAAATCAGGTGATAATGTCACCTTAAGCATTGATAACCGTATTCAATATTTAGCCTATCGCACGCTTAAAGATGCGGTAGAAAAAAACAATGCGGCGGGTGGCGCTGCCATTGTGCTGGATATTAAAACAGGGGAAGTATTAGCGATGGTCAATCAGCCTTCGTATAATCCCAATAACCGTACAGGTACTCCTATAGCCAATTTTAGAAATCGCGCAGTGACGGATACCTTTGAACCTGGTTCGACCATCAAACCTTTTGTCGTGGCGATGGCGCTTGATGCCAATGTTATTACCCCCGATACGATTTTGAAAACAGCGCCAGGCTATATTCAGCTCGGAAAAAATCGGGTTGAAGACGAGCATAACAAAGACAATATTACCGTGACGAAAGCCCTGCAAATCTCGAGTAATGTGGGCATGACGCGCATTTTATTATCGATGCCGACCCTCGATAGCTTTCCCCGCTATTTGGCGAATTTAGGCGTAGGCACCACGACAGGGAGTAGTTTTCCCGGTGAAAGTACGGGACAACTCGTTATCAAAAATCGCTATAGTGATTTCACGGCAGCGACGCTTTCCTTTGGTTATGGATTGACAGTGACGCCCCTGCAA
>JBILMY010000134.1:0-3789 GCA_044375265.1 Gammaproteobacteria bacterium
TCATGGGTGGTCTTTTATTTTATGGACTCAAACGCTATCCTTCCCATAATACTTTTTGGGCACTGATTGTCCTTTTGGGTGTTACCGTTACAGGTACTGCGCTGAAAACGTTGAGTTTTGGCACAATTATAGGGTCGCCGCTTTCGGTATCGATGGTACAAGGCGATATTCCGCAATCGGTGAAATGGCAGCCAGGATTTTTACAAGATGCGGCAAGTATTTATGTGAATTTAAGTCTGGCGCATGCTGATAGTGACCTGCTTGTCTGGCCGGAAGCTGCTATTCCGGGAACTTTGTCTCAAGTGGATATCAGCGCACTTCAAAAAGCAATTGCCAAAAATCACTCGACGCTTATCACAGGTGCTATCGATGAGGATGCCACGCATTATTATAATGCTATGCTCGTGATGGGTGAGGGCAGTGGTAAATATTATAAAGAGCATTTGGTGCCTTTTGGCGAATATTTGCCTTTTGAAAATCAGCTCCGCGGCCTTATTGCATTTTTTAATTTGCCCATGTCGAATTTACGGGCGGGGCCTGAAAATCAAGCGCCTTTAATGGCACATAATTATCGTTTTGATGGATTTATTTGTTATGAAATTGCCTATTTACCGATCGTACTTCGGGCCTTACCTGACAGCAATTTTTTAGTGAGCATCAGTGATGATAGCTGGTTTGGTTATTCACTGGCAGCTTATCAGCAAGAAGTGATGGCACAGTTTCGCTCCATTGAAACCGCGCGTTATCAAATCACAGTGGGCAATGATGGTATTACGGCGGTTATTGATAATAAAGGTCATATCACAAGCCAACTGCCGCGTTTTGAGCGTGGCGTATTGACTGATGTGATTTATCCCATGCAGGGGGAAACGCCGCTTGTTTTTCTGGGCTGGAAAGCCTTGTTGGCTTTTTTAGGGCTACTGACCTTTTGGGGCATTTTTCGTTACCGGCATTCAGGTAAAAAAGGTGCCCGTGGATCTTAAAAAAATCATTCGCACGGTCAAAAATTTTCCGATACACGGAGTAAATTTTTTAGATGTCACGTCGCTCGTAGAAAACCCTGAGGCTTTTGCAATGACCAATGACTATTTTTTAGCCCTCGCCAAAGTACAAGAGATTGATTGCATTGTCGCCATTGATGCCAGAGGATTTATCTGGGGCAGTGTGCTTGCAGCACGTTTAGCGCTTCCTTTATTTTTAGCCCGTAAAAAAGGCAAATTACCTGGGGAGATTGTGGAGTGTGAGTATCAAACCGAATATAGCAGCGCCGCTTTAACTTTACGAAAAGACGGTGCCATTACAGGCAAAGTTATGATCATTGATGATATTTTAGCGACGGGTGGAACGCTGGAAGCCGCAGGCAAATTGCTCACTGAACATTTTCATATTCCTGCCGCGCAGCAATATTATGCCGTATTAATTGCGTTGGATTTTTTACCCGGCAAAGAAAAATTAGAAGCACAGGGATATACTGTTTTTTCCCTGCTGGAGTATTCTTAAAAATAAATTGCCTTTCATATTAAAAAAGAATAAAATTATAACTCTTTTTTAAGTAGGTTAATTAAATGTCTATATTCCAATCTGTTGACAGTAGTACTAATAAGTAGTACTATTGAGTCTGTTTCTAAAAAACATCAAGTAACGTTAGAGGCAATTTTTGCAAAGCCAACAAAGTCAAACATTATTTGGAAAGACATTGAAGCGTTATTGCTCGCATTAGGGGCAGAAATTTCCGAAGGCAATGGCTCGCGTGTACGCATTGCGCTCAATGGTGTGAGAGCTGTTTTTCATAGACCGCATCCTCGCAAAGAAACTGATAAAGGAGCGGTAGTGTCGATGCGGCGATTTTTAATCATGGTTGGAGAGAAAAATGTTTAAATACAAAAATTATATTGGCCAAGTCACTTTGGATATCGATGCGGAAATTTTTCATGGTGAAGTTATTAATACAAAAGATGTGATCACCTTTCAAGGCAGATCAGTTAGCGAATTGAAAAAGGCTTTTGTGGAATCTATTGAAGATTATCTGTCTTTTTGTAAGTCGCGTGGTGAAGAAGCGGAGCGCCCATTTTCCGGAAAGTTCAATATTCGACTCTCTTCGGAGTTGCATCGAAAAGCCTATATTGCGGCAAAAAAAGCCAAAATGAGTTTGAATACCTGGATTGAAAAAACGATAGAAGCCCGTGTGTAGAGTGTAGTATAGCAACGCCTTGCAAGCATCTTGAAGCCAATATAAAAAAGCCCAGCTAGAACAGGGGAGTATTCTGGCAGGGCCGGGCGTTGTAAATTATAATACCCTAAGTTGTTTTGAACTTTGATTATTCTGCCCCCTTAACAAGGGGGCTGTCGACGAAGTCGACTGGGGGATTTTATTTAACCAGTGCTTTATAAATCTCCCCTGTCAGCTCCGCTGACATCCCCTCTTATTAAGAGGGGTGCAAAATCACCTCCCCATCATATATCCCTTACGCCGACACAAATGACCATAAAGTTCTCGTGAGCAATTGTTTAAAAATTCTCGGTCAGTAAATAATTGCGCTACGCTGATTTGTGTCAGTGAACCATCTTTCAATTCAACGTCAAAAAATACTGCGGCATTGTGACCATAATTCACCGTTTCAGAGAGCAATACTTTGATATTCCCCTCCAGAGGAGGGGTGGCTGCCGAAGGCAGACGGGGTGGTTGATAATTTTTGTGTGTTTCATGAGACGCGATGAATCGCGTCTCTAGGCTTTGATTATCGCTTACATTACTTCTCATCCTGTTCCTCCTTTTTTCGCTCACTCACTTCTTTTCTATCTACACCAATACTGGCAGGGGCCCTAAATCCTAACTTGGTATATTTACCGCTGATTTCCAAAACAGAAATTTCAATCTCTTCCCCCGCATCCGTGGTAATAATCACAGATTGGCCCTCTTTACGATTTAAAATAAGCATTTAAGCTCTCCTCAACTTATGGTACAGTCCAGCCTTATCCTCAAAACCTTCCTGCTTGTTTAAATAAATGTTTGCGCCCTCAAACATGCGGAAATTAAATCACAGCGTAAATACACAAAGAAGAGAAGAATTAGGCAGTAAATTTAACCGATTAAATTTACTGTTAAAATTATCTGCTAAATTTACATAGTAAATTTCGGTTAATTTTCATTGATTTTTTGAAAACACTTCGCCATAATGGTTAAATTATGGATTCAGACGAGGGGATCGTATGTATACTACGCATGATGAAGGTAAGGGATTGGTTAAAACCCATTGGACGGCTATTCGCAAACGTGTCAAAGCTGTTAATCCTGAGTTTGCCGCTTTGGTGGATGAGCTTAGTCCAACCAAATCCATGCATTTGTATGTCGCTTATTATGATTATGGGCAGTTAACAGGAGACACTCAGAGTGCTTTTTTACCGACAGCTGATGGAGATGGTTATTATCGCCTCAAAAAAGGGGAAGTCCCTCAAGAACTTTTAGAAGATTTTGAATATTCCTTAGTTGATAGGGCCCCCTTTGGGCTGCTACTTGAAAAAAAAATGGAATTATTTGTAGATTTTCCAAAGCTAAATTTAACTATGCCTTATATTCTTTATAAGCCTGGAGATTGTTTTCCTATCTCAAAAATTCTAAAAGTTAAGAATAGTAATAATTATTCTGCAAATGGTTTGTCTTCCGCTACTCGCCATGGATAGGCGAAGCTGAAGGCGAGTAGTCCGCGGTAGCTGACGATTTTTTAAAGAGCGAAGCGAGTTTAAAAAATTTTGGTCAGCGTTAAGTCAATTGGAAATTGTGCGTAGTGT
>JBILMY010000135.1:0-3764 GCA_044375265.1 Gammaproteobacteria bacterium
TATTCGGCTATTTTATACAATCCTTTTACTTTATATCCAATGTTTCTGTATTGCACTTTTCTTCCCCTCTAAAGTGCAATATGTTTCTGACCTTATGCAATGATATTCACAGCTGTGCCTTCGCTCACGGCATCAAAAAACCAGAGAATATCGCTATTTCGCATGCGAATACAGCCGTGGGATAAAGGCACACCCATAGGATTGCCATCGGGTGTGCCATGAAAATAAATGTAACGGGATTTTGTATCGCAATCACCCCCGTAATTTTTATGAGGCTCAGCCCCCGAAAGCCACAAGATGCGTGTTAAAATAAAATCACCGATTGTGCCCATGCTATCGTTATATAATTCGGGCAAAGGTTTACGGCCTTTAAATTGTGTATTCACTGGCATGCCTGCGCCAATTTTCTGTGCGATGAAATGGAGGCCGAGTGGCGTTGTATCCCTATCTTTGTGATTGCCCGTGCCGAGTTTTGCCGTCGACACAGAAAAAGTACGAAGGATATTATTGCCTTCATACAAGGTGGCCGTTTGTGATTTTATTTCTACAATGATAGAGCGATAGTTTTTCATAGAATATGATATCTCAATTTTTAATGGTAGGAAAAACTCCCCTCTTAACAAGAGGGGTCATCGGCGCAGCCGATGGGGGGGATTTATAAAACAGTGATGCAAATAAAATCCCCAGTCGACTTCGTCGACAGCCCCCTTATTAAGGGGGCATTTAAACAATATAGTCATACTCCACCCGATTGGACACACCACACACACATTCATATGGGGTAGTCCCTGCATATTTTGCAAAACTTTCCACCGGAAAATCTTCACACCAAATATAACCTTCTTCACCCATACGGATATTTTTTTGACAGTTACTGATATCTAACATCAACTGCGTCATGCATACTCTGCCAACTAACAAGGCACTTTCTCCATCAAAATATATGGGCGTACCTGGTTTTGCATTACGAAAAAATCCTTGCGAATAACCAATATCCATGATAGCCATGCGCATATTTTTTGCTGCGGTGAAAATGCCACCATAACCGATGGATTCTCCCTGCTTCACTGTTTTAAGTGCGATGACTTTTGCCGAAAGTGACATCGCAGGTTTTAAGCCTAATTGACGGCCTTCTATTTCTGAAAACGGCGAAATGCCATACAGAGAAATACCAGGACGTATCCACTGTCGATTGAACTGCGGAAATTCAAAAATGCTGCCGGATTTGGCAATGCTCCATTCTTCAGAAGGGTAGTGTGCTAAAAGCGCTTCAATATGCTGCATTTGTTTTTGATGCTGCGGATGATAAGATTCATTGGCAAAGGCCAAATGTGTCATGAATTTAATCTCACCGATATACGGTGATGCGCGCAATGCTGCAAATGTTTTTTCAACTTCATCAGGGAAAAATCCCAAGCGATGCATGCCCGTATCAATTTTAAGCCATACGGTGTTTAAAAGAATTTTTTCTGCAGCAATGATCTCTATTTGAAAAGTGGAATGAATGATAAAATCAACGTTTAATAAAATGCCGAGTTTTAATTCTTCCGCTGTGACAAAACCCGTGAGCACCGTAATGGTTTTTGTAAAACCCGCCTCTCTTAAGGACTTGGCTTCCAAGACATGCCCTACGCCTACATTTTCAATGCCGAGTTTTTCTAAATGTAATCCGACAGGGATGAGACCATGTCCATAAGCATTGGCTTTGATAATGGGCATGATCTTGCTGTCTGGTGCTTTTTTTTGCAAGACCGCTAGATTGTGTTCGAAGGTAGCTAAGTTGATACGTGCGAGGGCCATCGATTAAAATCCATCAGGGCCATGCGATGCATAATTATCAAATTTGGTGTGCTCACCGCTAAAGGCCAATCGTACCGTACCAATCGGACCATTACGCTGTTTGCCAATGATGATTTCTGCCGTGCCTTTATCACTCGAATCTTTGTTATACACTTCATCGCGATAAATAAATAAAATCAAATCGGCATCTTGCTCAATGGCACCTGATTCACGTAAATCGGACATAATTGGGCGGCGATCGGATCGGCTTTCTAAATTACGGCTGAGCTGTGAAAGGGCAATCACCGGAACTTTTAATTCTTTGGCGAGCGCTTTTAAAGATCGTGAAATATGAGAGACTTCTTGTACACGATTATCCGTAATTTCAGGCACTTGCATAAGTTGCAAATAATCGATGACAATAAGACCTAATTTACCCTGCTCGCGTACAATGCGGCGCGCGCGCATACGGATATCGGCGGGGCTTAAAGCAGGCGTATCATCGATAAAGAGTTTTGCTTCGCTGAGCATGGAAACTGCAGACGGAATACGCGCCCAATCGTGATCGGTGAGCTGCCCCGTGCGAAGGCGCTGTTGGCTTACCATACTTAGCGAGGAAATCAGACGCATGGTGAGTGCTTCGCCTGGCATTTCCAGACTGAAAACGAGTACTGGTTCTTTCGAGCGAATGGCAACGTCTTCCACAATATTCATAGCAAAGGCCGTTTTACCCATGGAAGGCCGTCCTGCGACGATCACCAAATCGGCTTCTTGAAGCCCCGCCGTTTGCCTGTCTAAATCAATGAATCCGCTGGAAAGTCCCGTAATGGCATTTTTGCGCTCGTATAAAAGATTGATGCGATCCATGGTTTTGCCAAGCCACTCTTGAATGCTGAGCGTCTTACCTTGTTCACGCAGCTCAATATTGGCAATTTTAAAAATTTCACTTTCCGCTTCACTTAAAATTTCAGCGGAAGAACGACCTTCATGTTGTTTGACTTGATTGGCTACGTTTTGGGTGACAGTATACAGCTGACGTAAAATGGAGCGATCGCGCACCACTTCAGCATAGGCCATGATATTGGCAATATGCGGCGTATTATTCATGAGATCGTATAAGTACACTTCGCCACCGATTTTCTCCAGCTGCGCAGTATTTTTTAAGTGATCGATCATGAGAACGGTATCGAAGGGTTTGTTTTTTTCAGCCAAGCTTAAAAACATACTGAAAATAATTTTGTTGCGCAAATCATAAAAATCGCCCTCTTTTAAAAAGTGGCTGACGTCTTCCCATTTGTCATTATTTAAAATAAGGCCGCCCAGCACCGCTTGTTCGGCATCGATTTGATACAGCGGCGTTTTAAACATGTCGTCGATTTTTCTAGCCATGTATTTTTTCCTTTAAAATAAACAGTAACCACAATCCCAATATCGCAATCACTAAACTGAAAATAAAAAACGGTATCCATCCAAAGGCATTGACATACAATCCTGCAATGGGACCCACAAAAATTCTGCCGATGGCGCTTAAGGCAGAGAAGATAGCAAATTGCGTGGCTGTGTAGCGCTTGTCACATAAAAACATGAGATAAGCTAAAAAGGCGATAGTGCCAAGACCGCTCGTGAATTGTTCAATAAATACCGTGACCGTCAATGCACTCACATTTTGGGGAAATTTCAGCATAATGATAAAACAAAGGATGGCAAGGCCCTGCAGCCAACCAAATAACATCAGTGCGCGATAGAGGGATAATCGCGTCATTAAAAGTCCACCGATAAGTGAGCCGACTAAGGTTGCAATGGTGCCAAACACTTTAGATACAAAGGCCAGTTCTTTTAATGAAAAGCCCAGTGTCTTTAAATAAAAGAAATTTGTTAAACTAAAGGCAAAGGCGTCACCCATTTTATAGGCGATGATGAATAATAAAATCAGTAAGGCTGCGGGACGTGAAAAAAATTCTTTGAAAGGCGCGGCAAATGTTGGT